>NZ_JAUZMZ010000300.1:0-3177 GCF_036327435.1 Rhodococcus chondri
GTGCGCATCGTCGACGACATCGCCGTCCACGACGACGGCACTGCCACCCTCGGTCTGCTTGCAAACTATGTGCGGGACAAGCGGATTCCCCTCGAGCTGTGCCCGAGTTCGAATGTGCAGACCGGAGCCGTGCGCACGCTCGAGGAGCATCCGTTCGATCTGCTGGCACGACTGCGGTTCCGCGTCACCGTCAACACCGACAACCGCCTCATGAGCGACACCACGATGACCAAGGAGATGCTGCGACTCGTCGACACCTTCGGTTACGGCTGGGTCGATCTCGAACGGTTCACCATCAATGCGATGAAGTCGGCGTTCCTGCCGTTCGACCAGCGCCTCGCACTGATCGACGACGTCATCAAGCCCGGCTACGCGGTACTCGTCGGCTGACGCCGCTCAGTGCTTGCGTAGGCGCGCTTCGAACTCGCGCTCGAGTTCGCGCCACGCGAGGGCCTCGCGCTCGAAGGGCGGGCTCGGCTCGAGCCTGCCCGGATCCGGTTCGAGTACGAAGTTCACGAACAGGCCGAGTTCGGTCGAGCCCGCGAGCGCGGCATCGGTCGAATCGTCGCCCGCGTAGTTCGCGGCGTCGGTGAACAGTTCGACACCCAATTCGAGTTGCTCGGGGTCGACGGCGGTGATGCCCTCCGCGATGTCGTCGGCGATGCCCGTGAGCACGTAGACGTTGTCTTCGGTCACGGTGATCTCGAGCGAGCCGTCGGTGGCGGCGTGGCGGATCTCGTCGTACGTTTCGAGGGTCGCGAGATCGTGATCGTGGTGGTCGGCGAGATACCGGGCCACGGCCCGTTCCGAACCGAACACCGAGATCAGGCCGTCGGCGCCGAGGAACACGGCGTCGTCGTCGAGGTAGCAGCGGAGCGTGAACCACGTGCCGTCGGTGGTGATGATCTTGATGGGGTCGATTCCCACCTCGTCCCAGAAGTCGTCGTCGTTGTCGACGTACTCGTACTCGTCGTCGTCATCGACGTCTTCCACCGTGTCGTCCGCCTCGACGACGTTCTCGTCCGTCGCGACCAGCTCGGACTCGATCTCCGCGACCACCGCTTCGTCGACCGCCGGTGTCGTCACCACGGCGTCGAGCGCATCGACGACCGCGTCCCAGTCCTCCGCGACCGCGACCCCGATCTTGTTCCACAGGTCCGCGCCGTCGCGGCCCTCGAATGCCGCGACGCCGTACCGCAGCACGGCGTCGATCTCGGGGCGTTCGAAGAACTTGGTGACCGCGTCGAGCTCACAGACGTCGCCGAGGATGCTGACGATGTCGAAGGTGTCCTGGAGTTCGGAGACGGCAACGGGATCGGCGTCCACAGCGGCGAGCTCCGGAACCCCGATCAGATCGAACGAGCGGGTGGACTCGGGCTCGAACTCGACTGCCGCGAGCTTCGAGACCACCGGCCACGCCGGATGCTCGACGAGGTCGTTGTCCGCACCCGAGCGCACGAACGCCACGAGCTGCGCGACCGTCGGAAACGCATAGAGGTCGTCGCCGTGACCGAGAAACGCCTCCCATTCGTCGTCGCCTTCGCGCCATCTCGGTGCCCACAGAGTGACGAGGTCGCCGTCGGTGAGACCGAGCTCGATCGGGACGATGTCTCCAGCCATGGCGGGAAGCCTAGCTACCTCGGGCCCGAAGATATACCCGGGGCCCGGGAGAGTCCGATCACCGGAGGGCACCGCGAAGCTCTTCGAGCAGGCGAGCCCGTTCGCCGGCAGCCCGGCGGGCCGCTTCGTGCGTGGTGGCCAGAATCGTCGCTGCGAGGTCCGCCGCATCGCGCCGCGATACCGACTCGGCGAGCTGCAGCCGCGCGAGCGCCCCGTTGCCGTCGACCCACGCGACGACGGCTCCGTCCGGACTCTGCGCCGACGACTGCACGGCTCCGAGCCCTCGCAGCGTGAGCTCGAGCGCCCCGAGCCGGGTGCGCACGTCCTCGACGACGGCGTCGATCTGATGTTCGCTCAACGGTGCTCTCCTTCCTGTCTCCGCGATCCGCCGTGCTCACCGCTCCGTCACGGTTCCTCACACCGGGCGCAGCCACGAGACCGGCGGCTGCGTCTCGTCTTGTTGCTGCTGGGACCGCGCGACGTCGGCCCGCGTGGGAAGCCCGATCCTGTCGAGGACGTCGCCGGGCACGCCCTGTGCCGCCAACGTGTCGCGGCGCAGCGCCGCGGCCTCGAGTGCGGCACGGCGGTTCAGCGCGACGATCTCCTCGGCAAGCCGCGCGGCGCCGTATCGGAGTTCGCGCGGATCGATCTGCAGTTCCATCGGCAGCCCCTCGTCCGTGGTGCGGACCGAGATCGTGCCCGCCCGGTTCCGGGCGGTCGCTGTCGCGGGAGCGGTGCTCGCGGTGTCCATATCCGGTTGGACGCGGCGCCGCGACGATCGGTTCCCCGCGGCCGATCGGTTCCAGGTCCGGCGGTCAGCCCGTCGGCCGGTAGAAACCCTGGAATCCCATACCGCTGTTGGTCGTACGTACCGGGGTGACGGCCACGGGATCCCCGGCCTCGACCATCATGCCGTTCCCCACGACCATCGCCACATGACCGTCCCAGACGGCGAGGTCGCCGGGCATCACCGCGCCCGCGTCCACGGGTGTCCCCACATCCTGTTCCTGGGCCAGTCGGGGTAGCTCGAGGCCGGCCTGTCCGTAGGCCCACTGGGTGAGGCCACTGCAGTCGAGCCCCTGTCCCGGAGTGACACCGCCCCACACGTACGGCGTGCCCTGTTGCTCGAGTGCGCGGCGCACCGCCTCGGCGGCGGTCGCGTTCGGGGCGACTGCGACACTGCCGTCGGGCAGGGCCACCTCGACGCCGGCCCCGGCGGACCGTGCCCCGCCCATCGTCGACATCCCGGGCGGAAGTTCCGTCGGGCCGGAGCTGTCGCCCCCCGCCGGTTCGGGGATCAGCGCGGTCATGCGCGCGGTGAGGCCCGTGAGGGCCGTCGTGATCCGGGCGAGCACGTCGAGACCGGCGGTGAGGTGCTCGAGAGCCGCGGCGACGAGCATCGCAGCCCCCTGCGGCAATGCCAGCGCGGGCGCGGCCTGCTGAGCGAGGGTGACGAACGATTCGACGATGCGCTTCAGCTCCGCGGCGCCCGCGACGACGGTCACCGTCGCCTCGAGCACCACCGCCGCGATCTCGATACCGCGGTCGGCTGCGGTG
>NZ_JAUZMZ010000301.1:0-3075 GCF_036327435.1 Rhodococcus chondri
GAGGGTGCGGTGCCGTCGACATCGAGCGGTGCGGCGTGGGGTCAGGACGTGCCCGGCTCCGTCCCCGCGGACGATCCGGGCTCGGCCGACTCCGGCCCCGTGCCCGCGGTGTCCGCACCGGCGACCGCGGCGGGCAGCAACGCGTCGAGCGCGGCCCCGGTGATGCGGCGGAACGCGCGGCGCGGGCGGGTCCGCTCGAGGACCGCGACCTCGAGCTCGCCCCGGCCGAGCATGCGCGGACCGGCGTCGGCGGCCCCGGTCGGGCCCTGCTGCAGGGCCGTGACCGCCACCTCGATCGCCGCGGACAACTCCAGGCCCGCACGATACGACTCCCGCAACGCGGTCAGGATCGGTTCGGTGTTGCCGCCCATCACCACGAACCGGGGTTCGTCGACGATCGACCCGTCGTAGGTGATGCGGTACAGCTGCGCGGTGTCCTCGGTGCCGGCGGGCCCCACCTCGGCCACACAGATCTCCACCTCGTACGGTTTCGGCTGGTCGGTGAAGATCGTGCCCAGCGTCTGCGCGTACGCGTTGGCCAACGCCCGGCCGGTCACATCCCGCCGATCGTACGAATAGCCGCGCATGTCGGCGTGCATGATGCCGGCCCGCCGCAGATTCTCGAACTCGTTGTACTTGCCGACCGCGGCGAACCCGAGCCGGTCGTACAGTTCACTGATCTTGTGCAACGCCTTCGACGGGTTCTCCGCGACGAACAGCACCCCGTCCGCGTAGATCAACGCGATCACACTGCGTCCCCGGGCGATGCCCTTGCGGGCGAGCTCCGAGCGATCGCGCATGATCTGCTCGGCGGACGCGTAATACGGCATCGTCACTGGCCACCTCCGGCGGTGCGGTCGGCCACGATGGTTCGGGCCAGCTCGGACAACGTTTCCTCGGCCACCGCCACCGCCCCGGCCGCGGTGATCACCACCGCGGTCGGATAGATCCCGCGGGTGGTGTCCGGGCCGCCGGTCGCGGTGTCGTCGTCGGCCGCGTCGTACAGCGACTCGACCGCGCTGCGCAACGCGGTCTGCTCGTCGGCGTCGGCGCGGTAGAGCTTCTTCAGCGCCGAGCGGGCGAACAACGACCCGGACCCGACCGCGTGATACCCGGCGCGTTCCTCGTAGCGGCCACCGACCACATCGAACGACACGATCCGGCCCGCGCGGCGCGGATCGCCGGCATCGAGATCGAATCCGACGAGCAACGGCACCACGGCCAGGCCCTGCATCGCCGCACCCAGGTTGCCGCGCACCATCGACGAGAGCCGGTTGGCCTTGCCGTCGAAGGTCAGCGATACCCCCTCGATCTTCTCGTAGTGCTCGAGTTCGACCGCGAACAGCCGCACCAGCTCGATCGCCAGTCCGGCCGTGCCGGCGATCCCGGCGGCCGAATAGCTGTCGGTGATGAACACCTTCTCCACATCACGCGAGGCGATGACGTTGCCCATCGTGGCGCGCCGGTCCCCGGCCAGGAGCACGCCGCCGTCGAAGGTCACCGCGACGATGGTGGTGCCGTGCGGCGCCAGCTCGGTGTGGTTGCCGCGCTCGGACGCGAACCGGTGTTCGGGCAGCAACTCGGGCGCGTGCGCCCGCAGATGATCGGAGAACGACGACAGGGGCGACGCGAGGTGCAGCCGTGGCTGCACCTCGCGGTAGGGAAGTGAGGACCGATCCGCTGTCACTGGCCACCTTTCTGGACATAGGCACGGACGAAGTCCTCCGCGTTCTCCTCGAGCACGTCGTCGATCTCGTCGAGCAGATCGTCGGTTTCCGAGCCGAGCTTCTCGCGGCGCTCCTGACCGGCACCGGCCTCGCCGACGACCTCGTCGTCGTCTCCGCCGCCACCGCGTGTGGTCTGCTCTTGCGCCATAGCCGCCGACCTCCTCCTGCTCTCGGTGGCACCCGAACCCGGTCGACGACCGGTACGGCCACCACAACATCAGGCTTCCACCCTACCGAGCGCGCCCCGTTGCGCGCGGCGACACGACGAGACGCTCAGCGTGTGAGCTGATCGACGAGTTCGGCCGCGGACTGCACCGAGTCCAGCAACTCCCCGACGTGCGCGCGGCTGCCGCGCAGCGGCTCGAGCGTCGGGATCCGCACCAGCGACTCCCCACCGAGATCGAAAATCACCGAATCCCAGCTGGCCGCGGCGATATCGGCCCCGAACCGGCGCAGGCATTCGCCCCGGAAATAGGCGCGGGTGTCCGTCGGGGGGGTGTGCACCGCCTCGAGCACCTGCTGCTCGGACACCAGCCGCTGCATCGACCCGCGGGCCACCAGCCGGTTGTAGAGGCCCTTGTCGAGCCGCACATCCGAGTACTGCAGGTCCACCAGATGCAGCCGCGGCGCCGACCAGGCCAGGTTCTCCCGCTGCCGGAAGCCCTCGAGCAGCCGCAGTTTCGCCGGCCAGTCGAGCAGGTCCGCGCACTCCATCGGGTCCCGCTCGAGCAGGTCGAGCACCATCGCCCACTTGTCGAGAATGTCCAGGACCCGCTTGTCCTCGGTGCCGTCGTGGAACCGCGCGGCCCGCTCGTGATAGATCCGCTGCAACGCCAGCCCCGTCAACTCCCGGCCGTCGACGAGGGCGACGGTGCGGCGCAGCGTCGGGTCGTGGCTGATGTGGTGCACGGCGGTGACCGGGCGGGCCAGCTGCAGATCCGACAGTTCCACCCCCGCCTCGATCAGGTCGAGTACCAGCGCGGTCGTGCCGACCTTGAGATACGTCGACATCTCCGCGAGGTTCGCATCCCCGATGATCACGTGCAGCCGCCGGTACTTGTCGGCGTCGGCGTGCGGTTCGTCGCGGGTGTTGATGATGCCGCGCTTGAGGGTGGTCTCGAGGCCCACCTCGACCTCGATGTAGTCGGCGCGCTGCGAGAGCTGGAAGCCCGGCTCGTCGCCGTTCTGCCCGATCCCGACCCGTCCGGACCCGCAGATCA
This sequence comes from Rhodococcus chondri, assembly GCF_036327435.1. NCBI lineage: Bacteria > Bacillati > Actinomycetota > Actinomycetes > Mycobacteriales > Nocardiaceae > Rhodococcus > Rhodococcus chondri. The sequence continues at coordinate 2,948 of NZ_JAUZMZ010000301.1, forward strand.
CCTGCCGGGACGCGAAGAACGGGGTCAGGCCGGCCACCACCGACGAGAACGGGGTCTCCCGGGCCATCAGATAGTTCTCGTGGGTGCCGTAGGAGGCGCCCTTGCCGTCGGCGGTGTGGTTGTCCACC
>NZ_JAUZMZ010000302.1:0-3062 GCF_036327435.1 Rhodococcus chondri
GATTCACCGACGTCCATGTGGTCGCTTCGCAATTCGACCCGGATCCGGCGTTTCCGACGGTGGCGTTCCCCAATCCCGAGGAACCGGGCGCCGCCGACGCGCTGCTCACCCTGGCGGACGACATCGACGCGGATCTCGCGATCGCGCTCGACCCCGATGCCGATCGGTGTGCCGTCGGAGTACCCACCCGCGACGGATGGCGGATGCTGCGAGGCGACGAAACCGGCGTCCTGCTCGGCGACCGGATACTCGACACGGCCTCGGCCGGCTCACTCGTGGCCACCACGATCGTGTCGTCCACGCTGCTCGGCAGAATCGCGGACGCGCGCGGTGCCCGCTTCGCGCAGACCCTCACCGGCTTCAAGTGGCTCACCCGCGCCGGCCAGGGTCTCGTCTACGCCTACGAGGAGGCCATCGGGCACTGCGTCGACCCGGACGCGGTGCGCGACAAGGACGGCATCGCCACCGCCGTCGTGGTCGCCGATTACGCCGCCGAGCTGAAAGCGACCGGCCGCACCCTGATCGACGCGCTCGGCGATCTGTATTCCGAGTTCGGTGTGCACGTCGGCGATCAGGTGTCCGTCCGGGTCACGGAACCGACGCACATCGCCGCGATCATGGCGAAGCTGCGCGCCGACCTGCCACGCCGGCTGGCCGGCGAACCGGTCACCGCCACCGACCTCTTGGCGTCGGAGGGTCCGCTGCACACCGACGCCGTCGTGGTCGAGGGCCGCACGGTCCGGGTGGTGGTCCGTCCGTCGGGCACCGAGCCGAAACTCAAGTGCTATCTCGAGGTGGTCGAACGGGACGGCGACCGGGCGGCAGCAGAATCGAAGCTTGCGTCGCTGCGCCACTGGGCTCACACCGTTTCCACGGTCTGACCCGCACGCCGATCGGGGAACCGGTCAGAACCGTTGTGGCTTACCGTAAGTGACGACGACGTCGTTGGACGACGTCACCGCCCGCGCGTAGGGCCGGATCGTCACCGGCCCCAGGACACCGGACACCGAACCGTGGATGCCGGCGAACCTTACTGTGGCCGAGGCGCCGTCGAATTCGTGTTCCTCCACGATCGGTACGTCGGTGATGCCGCCCGGTTCGAGTTCGACCTCGATCTCCTGCTCGGGAAGGATCGAGGCGGCGAGGCTGTTCCCGGTGCCGAGGTCGACTCCCACCGCCAGATCGGGGATCAGCTCGACAGCAAGATTTGCACTGGTGTCGGTTCCCACATCGACACCGGGCGTGATGACGTGAACGGTTGCGCCGGGAAGTGCGACCGGATATCCGATCTGGTATCCGACGGTCAGTTTCGTCCCCGTGAACCGGTCGGCGTCGGGTCCGGTGATCCGGACGGATGTAGTGCCGTCGCTGAAGAATTCGGCACTCAACGGGGAACTGTCGAGTGGTGGATACCACTGGATGGACGTGTCGGCCTGCAGTACTTCGATTGCGCGGTCATCGTCGAGCGGCAGGGTTCTGGCGTTGTCGAGGGCGGCGGCCGCCACAGCCGGGTTCACAAGCGAACCCAGCGCCGCGACCGCGCCCAGCGCAGTAATTCGGGCGAGGGTTTGCAGGCGTGAGTGGGAGGAGTTGCTGAGCATTCGGATTCCCCGTTCCGCAGAAATACGTGGGTGGCAACGAACATGTGCCGAACACGCAGGAGCGTAACGAGAGTCGAGGTGCCCCCGGGGCCGCGAGTATGACTACCCGATAACGGATCAGCGACGGTCTGATGTCACACGAGCCCCGTCAGTCACATTGGTAACAGGTTTGGGAGCTCTTACCGCGGTCCGAACTGGCGGTCGCCCGCGTCGCCGAGGCCGGGGACGATGTACTTCGCGTCGTTCAGTCCCTCGTCGATCGAGGCCGTCACGAGCCGCACCGGATGCTCGGATGCCGCGAGGGCCTCGACGCCCTGCGGTGCCGCAACCACGCACACCGCGGTGATGTCGGTCGCGCCGCGCGCCACGAGCATGTCGAGGGTGTGCACCATCGACCCCCCGGTCGCGAGCATCGGGTCGAGGACGAAGACGGGAAGCCCGGACAGATCCTCGGGCAGCGATTCGAGATACGGCACCGGTTCGAAGGTCTTCTCGTCGCGGGCCAGCCCCACGAACCCGACCTGGGCCTGCGGGATCAGGGCGTGCGCCTGCTCGACCATGCCCAGACCCGCGCGCAGCACCGGTACCAGCAAGGGAGGCTGACGCAGTCGCACTCCGGTGGTGGCGGCGACGGGAGTGCGGACCTCGAACTCCTCGATCGGCGCGTCCCGTACCGCCTCGTAGATCAGCATCTGGGTGAGCCGGCGCAAGGCGTGCCGGAACGCGGCGTTGTCACTGCGTTCGTCACGCAGAACCGTGAGCAGAGAGGCGGCGAGCGGATGGTCGACGACGAGCGAGTCCATGCCGGAAGGATAGAACGACGGAACCGGACGGCTCGGCGGTGCGTCCAAGCAGAGTGAGGATTATCCGCTGCCGACGAGGGGACCGACACGTGCCAGGAGACCACGCGCAGGCCGAATTGCGCGCCCACCCGGAGACGATCACGGCGTTCGGCCACACCGCTGGGATCCTCGCCCAGCAGCTGCGCGACGCCGCCGCGCGTACCCGGGAGGGAAACCCGACCCCGCTCACGACAGCGCTCGGCCCCGTGGCCGCGGACTTCCTGACCGCGTTCACGACAGCACACCGCGAACACGAACGAGACCTCACCCGGCTCGGCGCCGTACTCGCCGGGATGGGCGAAGCGGCGGTCGCGGCAGCCGCCTCGTACGAGCGTGCGGTCGACGACACGACCGCGCGCCTCCAGGCCTCCGGAGGCCGGTGATGGTCACCGGCGCCGTGGGTCAGCACGCGTCCGCGCTGGCGGATCTGCTGGCGGCTCCCCTGACGGACCTGCTCACCGTTTTCGGTACCGGGATCGGCGACACGGATGCGGCCGCACTGCTGCGAGCGGGCGCGGATCTCGCCGAAGAAGCACACACCGCGGGTCGCTGCGCCCTGGCCGAGCTGGCCTGGGGATGGACGGGTCCGGCGGCGGAAACCGCGATCGCCAGTAACGAA
>NZ_JAUZMZ010000303.1:0-3051 GCF_036327435.1 Rhodococcus chondri
GGGGGCGCTGGGGTTTCGCGCGCCACCCCTATTTTCTGCGGGCATCGGATATCGCGTCGGCCGCCGTCGCCGTCGTGTCCGCTCCACGCGGAGCTCACATCGTGCTGATCGAGGTGCAACCCGAAGCGCCGTTGCGGAAGGAAGACCAGTGACCACTGTCGTCGAACCCAAGCGTGTCTCCGGTGGCGAACAGCAGCACGGCCACCTCGAAGAGCTACGCACCGACCCGATCGCATTGATGCGCCGCGTCCGCGAGGAATGCGGTGATGTCGGCGAATTCCAGCTGGCCGACAAGAAGGTGGTGCTGCTCTCCGGGGCCGAAGCCAACGAATTCTTCTTCCGCTCGTCCGACGAGGACCTCGACCAGCAGGCTGCCTATCCGTTCATGAAGCCGGTCTTCGGCGAGGGCGTGGTGTTCGACGCCAGCCCGGAGCGGCGAAAGGAAATGCTGCACAACACCGCGCTGCGCGGCGAGCAGATGAAAGGGCACGCTGCCACGATCGACCGCGAAGTGCAGGACATGGTCGCCGGGTGGGGCGACGAAGGCGAAATCGATCTGCTCGAGTTCTTCGCCGAACTGACGATCTACACGTCGTCGGCGTGTCTGATCGGCAAGAAGTTCCGCGATCAGCTCGACGACCGGTTCGCGCAGCTGTATCACGATCTCGAGAAGGGCACGGACGCACTCGCTTTCGTCGACCCGTACGCCCCGATCGAGAGCTTCCGCCGTCGCGACGAGGCGCGGCGCGGCCTCGTCGGTCTCGTGCAGGACATCATGGTCGGCCGGATCGCGAACCCTCCTGTGGGCAAGGAAGATCGCGACATGCTCGATGTGCTGGTGTCCATCAAGGACGAGGACGGTAACGAGCGGTTCAGCGCCGATGAGATCACCGGCATCTTCATCTCGATGATGTTCGCCGGTCACCACACGACCTCCGGTACGGCGGCGTGGGCGCTCATCGAACTGCTTCGCAATCCCGAATACATGCAGCAGGTGTCGGAAGAACTGGACGCGATCTATGCCGACGGCGAGAACGTGAGTTTCCATGCTCTGCGCCGGATCCCGGTCCTCGAAGCCGTTCTCAAAGAGACCTTGCGACTGCACCCTCCGCTGATCCTGCTGCTGCGGGTCGCGCGCGGCGATTTCGAGGTGGGCGGGTACCGGATCTCCGAGGGCGACCTCGTCGGAGCGACACCGGCCATCTCCAACCGGATCCCCGAGGACTTCCCGAATCCGGATACCTTCGATCCCGGACGGTACATCGACCCGAACCAGGAAGACATCGTCAACCGCTGGACGTGGATCCCCTTCGGGGCCGGCCGGCACCGGTGCGTCGGTGCCGCCTTCGCGCTCATGCAGCTCAAGGCCATATTCTCGATTCTGCTGCGGGACTTCGAGTTCGAGATGGCGCAGCCCGCCGACTCATACCGCAACGATCATTCGAAGATGGTGGTGCAACTCGCCCAGCCCTGCGCCGTCCGGTACCGCCGCCGCAATCGGGAAGGAGACGGAGCGTCGTGAGAATCGAAGCGGACCTCGATCTGTGCCAGGGGCACGCCATGTGCTCGATGGAAGCACCCGATGTATTCACCGTTCCCAAACACGGTCACGTCGAGATCCTCACCGACCCCGTGCCCGCGGACCTGCGCAGTGATGCCGAAGCCGCCGTGCGCTATTGCCCGACCCAGGCGCTCCGCATCATCGAAGACTGACAACTTCACCGAAGACCGACAACAGGAGACGAGATGGCCACGTTCGACCGTGCCGAGCTGGACGAGATGATTTCCCGCTGGATCGACGCCAACAAGCGTGCCGAAGCGGAAGGCGACTGGAAGCCGCTCGCCGAGATGTACACCGAGGACGCCACCTACGGCTGGAACTACGGCCCCAAGCAGGAGTTCATGGCGGTCGGACGAGACGAGATCCGCGAACTCGCCCTCGGGCAGGAAATGGACGGCCTGGAGGGCTGGCAGTACCCCTACCAGCAGTTCGTCGTCGACGACCGCAGCGGCGACGTCATCGGTCTGTGGAAGCAGGTCGCCGACGCGACCCGCAAGAACGGCGAGAACTACATGGTGAACGGGATCGGCGGCAGCTGGTTCCGCTACGCCGGAAACTTCCAGTGGTCCTGGCAGCGCGACTTCTTCGACTTCGGAAACGTCTCGCATCTGTTCCTGGAGATGATCACCGACGGTGCCCTGTCCGATGGAATGAACAAGCGCATCGAACGGTCCACGTCGGGTACGCCGCTGCCGGGCTGGTACCCGGTCGGTCGGGCACCGGTCGCGCTGTGGTGAACCCGGTGCGCACCGGCACATCGTTCGCTGCGCATTCGCGTGCCGATCTGGCTGTGCTGGTGCCGGAGCTGTTGCTGTGCGGGCAACTGATAGACCGGTCCGGCATGGCGCACCTGATCTCTGCCTTCGGCCGTGAGGGTATGGCGCAGGTCGCGATCGAGGAATGGCAGGCGTCGAGCCCCTGGTACACCCGGCGCATGCAACGGGCGTTGCGATACGAGAGCGACAGCGTCGAGACGATTTTCAAGGGGCTGCAGCTCGACATCGGCGCACCACCGCAATTCATGGATTTCCGGTACCGCGTCGACGACCACGACCACGGCGAGTTCTGGCTCGATCACTGCGGCGCACTGATGGACGTCGAACCGCTCGGCGACGCGTATGTGACCTCGATGTGCCACGACATCGAAGACCCGACCTTCGACGCGACGGCGCTTGCCACCAACCCCCACGCCCAGGTCAGGCCCATCCACCGGCCACCGCGCCGACCCGAGGACCGTAACCCGCACTGCGCGTGGACGGTGGTCATCGACCCGTCGCACGTCCCGCCGGCCGTGGAGCCGCACACCGAAGCTCTCGGCCGGACCGCGGCGGTCGCGACAGAATTGAGTGCCATCGTCGAGGACGGCGAAGGCCGGCCCGACTACTCCGGACCGCTCCTGTCGGACGTGCGGTTCGCGGACTTCTCGAAATCGGCACTCGTGCGGATCGCAGAAGAGGTGTGCCTGCAGCAGCACATGCTCACCCTCGGGT
>NZ_JAUZMZ010000304.1:0-3013 GCF_036327435.1 Rhodococcus chondri
CAGACGAGCGAGCCGGTCGTCGGCGATCACCGCTCCCCCACCGTGGCGCAGGGAAGTGTCGACGATGGCGAGATCGGCGAGCAACTGCGCGGGTGAGCCGTAGGCGGGGCGCTCCGCGTCGACGGTGTGCGGCAGTTCGATGTCGGGCAGCAGCTGTGTGGCGCTCGCGGTGAGCCGACCACGAATGCCGTGCACCGCACGGCGATACGGTTCGTCGCTGTGCGCCGGGTTGTCGTCACCGGAAGTATCGGCGAGGCTGCGCAACGCGGGGGTGATGGTCGTGGTGCGCTCGGACATCGACAGGTCGCGTTCGAGTGCCGCGAGTTCGGTGAGGTAATGATCGAGGGCGGTGGCACACGCACGGTCGACCGCGGTGGTGACCACCGCGGCGTCGACGTTGGGATTGCCGTCGCGGTCGCCGCCGATCCAGGTTCCCGGCCGCACGATGGGCTGGGTGAGCACGGCCGCGTCGGGCCAACGCTGCCGCAGTGCACGACGGACTTCGGTGTTGAGCGCGGGCACCACCGCGAACAGCGCCATGTCGTAGTAGCGCAGGCCGTTGTCGATCTCGTCGCTGATTCGCAACCGCGCCAACCGGATCAGCGCGGTCTGCCACAGGGTGAGGATGTGCCGGTACAGATCACGGTCCAGAGCGGACAGCACCTGCGGATCGGTGGTGTGTTCGCGGCGCCGCATCAGCTCGGTGACGGCGGTCTGCACGTCGAACACGGTGCGCCGCCGGGTCTCGGTGGGGTGCGCGGTCACCACCGGGGCGACGAGCGCGGTGGCGAGAGCGTCGGCGACGGTCTCCGGATCGAGTTGCACCGCGTCGAGTTTGGCGTAGGTCGCGGCGAGCGAGCTGTCCTGCGGCGGATCTCCGGCGCGCACGTGCACGGCCCGGCGGCGTTCCCGGTGCAGGTCCTCGGCGAGGTTGGCGAGCAGCCCGAAGTAGCTGAAGGCCCGCACGATCGGGACCAGGTCGGCGGTGGGCACGGATGCGAACCGTCCGGCCAGTTCGGCGCGGTCCATCTCGGAGCGGCGGATGCGGAAACTGGCCACCCGAGCCGCCTCGACCAGGGCGAAGACGTCGTCGCCGGCCTGGTCGCGGACCACGTCGCCGAGGATCCCGCCGAGCAGTCGGATGTCGTCGCGCAAGGGTTCGGTGGCCGAAGCCGGCACGGTGTCCGTCATGCGGCCAGTATCGGCGCCCTACGGTCGATGCGCGACCGGGGAACGGTTCAGCTGAACTTGATCTGCAGTCCGATGCCGAGAATTGCGATCACCCAGATGAGGCCGGTGAACACGGTCAGCCGGTCGAGGTTCTTCTCGGCGACCGACGAACCGGACAGGCTGGACTGCACGCCGCCGCCGAACAGGCTGGACAGGCCGCCGCCCTTACCGCGGTGCAGCAGCACGAGCAGGATCAGCAGCAGGCTGGTGACGATCAGCAGGATGTCCAGGAACAGTTCCATATCGGTGTTCGGTGTCCTTCGGATGGTAGGTGACGTCGGCCGTCAGCTTACCTGCTGGATCAGGTGTGGCCTGCACCCCGCCCACACCGCCGGATCATCCGGGATGCGTGAATCGGTCGCGCCCCGCGAACGCCCCGACCACGGCCTGCCCGACCGCGCACACCGCAACCAGCACGAGTACCGCCGACCAGGTCCCGGTCAGGTCGAACATCGCGCCGGCCACCACGGGCCCGGACGCCGCCAACAGGTACCCGATGCATTGCGCCATGCCGGACAGCTGCGCGGTCTGCGCGACCGTGCGGGTGCGCAGCCCGAACAGTGACACTGCGATCACGAACGTCGCGCCGCTGCTCACGCCCGCGACCAGCGCCCACAGCAGGACCAGGTCGGGGGCCGACAGCAGCCCGATCATCGCGACGACGAGGATCGAACCGGCCACCGCGGCGAGCACACTCTGGGTGCTGCGGCGCCCCATGAGGGCGGTCGCGGCGAGGCCGGACACGATGCCGATGATCTGGTAGACCGACAGGTGCCAGCCGGCGGTGGCGCGATCGACACCGATGCTCGTCTCGATGGACGGAAGCCACGTCACCAGCAGATAGAACGTGGTGGACTGCAGGCCCATCAGCGCCGTGACCTGCCACGCGGTAGCCGAGCGCCACATCGATACGCCCGGGGTTGCCGCCGGGACGACGGGCCGAGGGGCCGGCAGGACCCGCCCGCGCACGATCCACACGGCGGCCGCACTCAGGGAAACGAGAGCCCACAATGCGAGCGCGGCCCGCCAGTTCCCGGTGAGAGCGAGGAAGGGAACGGCCAGACCGGATCCCAATCCGGCGGCGCCGGTGGTCACCGACGAGTACACGCCCGTGACGGTGGCGATGCGGGTGGAGTGGTCGCGTTTGACGATGGCGGGTAGCAGCACGTTGCCGATACCGATACCCACCCCGATCGCGATCGTGCCGCTCCACAACCACAGCGCTCCGGGCACCGACCGCAGCAGGATGCCGAGGGTCAGCACGAGCATGGCGACGAGGACCATGCGCTGGGCACCGAACCTGGCGGCAGGGCGGTGAATCCATGGGGAGACCGCGGCGAAGCACAGCAGGGGCACGGCACCGAGGACGCCGAGTCCGGTGCTTCCGAGTCCGGTATCGGCTCCGATGTCGTCGAGCAGGGGTCCGACGGCGGTGATGGCCGGGCGCAGGCACGCGGCGACAAGCATCACCGCAACCAGGCCGAACACCACGGTCGCGGTGCGACGGTGAGCGTGGTCGAGGCCGCTCATGCGGGCACCACCTCTCCCCGACCGTCGAGCCGGTCGGCAATGCAACGAAAAAGCCCGTGGGGCGCAGAATCGCGAGTGATCCTGCGCCCCACGGGCACGGTGTTCGTACTGCCCCTACGGGATTGACCTACAGGAGCGGGCCGCCCGCGGCGATCGCGGAGAGTTGCGCGAACTCGTCGGCCTTGAGTGACGCGCCGCCCACGAGACCGCCGTCGACGTCGGTCTGTGCGATGAGCTCGCCGACGTTCTTGGC
>NZ_JAUZMZ010000305.1:0-2981 GCF_036327435.1 Rhodococcus chondri
CGGCCAGGGCGTCGGCCAGCGGTCTGTCGAGAAGGACCACATCCGCACGCCCACCGGGTGCGACAGTGCGCGACCGTCCGCCCGGATCGTCTGCGGCAGAAAGGAACCCCGCGATCGCCTCTGCCGGATCGAGCCGTTCGGATGCTCCGACCACCGCACCCGATGCGGCTGTGCGCGTTACCGCTGCCTCGACGATCTGCCACGGGTCGAGCGGACCGTACGGCGCATCGCTCGACAACGCCAGGGGCACAACGCTGTCGAGCAGACTGCGGCACCGGTACAGGTCGCCGACATCCCTCGGATCGACCTCCTGCAGGTAGCTGTCGCCTCGGTCGGCGAGGAAACCGGGTTGGGTGACCACGCGCAGACCGAGACGGTGCAGGTCGGTGATCGACTCTGCGGGAACCAGCGCGCCGTGTTCGATGCGGTCGCCGGGATGCGCGCCCACTTCGGTGAAGACGGCGAGCAGGATTGCGAAGGCTTCCCGGCTGACGCAGTGCACGGCGACCGCGCGACCCGCCGCGTGCGTGCTGCGGATCGTCTCCGTGAGTACGTCGAGGTCGGGAAGGCCGGAGTCGGCCAGCACGATCTTGTACGGGCCGACCGTGACCGCGGGGTCGGCGGACGTGAAGCCGTTCGGCGCGCCGAGGAGATGCAGGCGCTGCGGCACGGCGCCGGAGGTGTGTGCGTCGATCAGCGCGGTGAGCGAGCTCGGTGACAGGTCCGGTGTCGCGTCGGTAAGCCCCGTGATGCCGTACCCGGCGAGCTCGGTGCCGAGTGCGTCGAGTGGTGGTGGTCCGGTGTCGGGCAGGCGGTCTCGTAGCCAGGTATCGGCGCGCCACACCCGGCCGGTGGGACGGCCCGCGTCGTCGCGTTCGACGCCCGGGTGGTCGGCGGTGTCGAGTCCGACCAGCGCGGCTGCGGTCGAGTTCAGGATCCACAGGGCACCGCTGCGGTGCTGAATGCGCACCGGTCGTGTCGAATGCAGACGGTCGAGGGCCTGCGAATCGAGCATTCCCGCAACAGATTCGAAGTAACCGACGCCACGGATCCAGTCGTCACCGGACGCTGCGTTCAAGGCGGCGGCGAGATCGTCGACGGTGTGCACGTGCGGTGGTCCGCAGCGCACCGACGCGCGGTCGGCGGCGAGCGCGTGCAGATGGATGTGGTGGTCGTGCAGGCCGGGGATCAGTACCCCTCCGCGACCGTCGATCACTTCGCTGCGCCTCGGTGTGGTGAGCGCGGACCCGACTTCGGCGATCCGGCCGTCGCGAATCAGGACGTCGAAACCCGCAGTGCCGTCGAGTTCGACGTCGTGCACCACCAGCGTGCTCATCGCCGGATTCCGAGCTCGGTCAGGAGCCCGGTGGTGTCACGGCCGGATTCGGGCGCTGCGCCGTCGGGTTCGCGGCGTCGCGGCTCGGCGATCGCGACCGTTCCCGACGGTGCGTCCACCCACCAGCCGTCCCGTCGCCGATAAGGCTGCGGCGCAGGGAAACTCGGGGAGTTGAGAGTGGCGGCGACGACAGAGGACATCGAGATGTCCCACAGTGCGCCGGGGTCGTCGGCGGGGGCGGACAGTGCGAGGGCGGCAGCAGTGAGCCCGGTGAGCGGATCGGCGAATGCATCGCCGACGAAGACCGGCCCGGTCGCGTCGGAGGCGAGCAGACCGGCGGTCGCGGCGACGTCGTCTCCGAATCCGATGCGTTGCGAACCGCGACCGTGCGCGGTGATGGACACCCAGGTGCCGCCGTCGGCAACGAACTGTTCGGCATCGAGACCGAATCCGGCCAGTGCACGCGGGCGGGACGCTTCGATGACGATGTCCGCAGCGGCAACCACGGCGGCCAGTTCCCGGCGCTGTGTGTCGTCGGAAGGATCGAGCACGATCGACTCGTGGCCGCCGTGCAACAGTCGGTAGAAGTCGGCATTGCCGCGGCGTGCGCCGTCCGGCCGGTGCGGAGTTTCCACCTTCACCACCCGTGCCCCCGCCAGCCCCAGCAGATGGGCGCACAGCGGGCCCGCCCACAGCGCACTGAAGTCGACGACGAGCGCGCCTTCGACGGACCGCGGCGCGAGCGGCACGGGGGGAAGCCCGTCGGGGGGAGCGACGGGGCCGCCGGCAATACCGAGAAGCTCCACGCGCTCGGCCAGGTCGGCGCCGGTGTGCCCGGCGAGCCAGGAGGTTACTGCGGGCCACGGATCGTCACCGATGTCGGCGCCGACGAGCGCGCCCAGCAGCAGGGGGTCGTCGGGGCGTGCACACGACACCGCAGCCCATCCGTCGGCGGTGGGCAGCAGCCGGCACGCCCCGCCGACCGACGTTGCGCCCGCGCGACGAGCCCCCGTGAACGCGGCGCGTTCGGACAGCAGGCGGGCGCCGTCGAGCTGCACCGATCCTGCGGTGGCCGACCCGATCCAGGCTGCCAGTTCGCGTGCCGTGGTCGCGGCACGGCCCGGCGGGATCAGGGGCGGGCCGTCGAGTCTGCCCGTCAGAGAGGCAATTCCACTCTCCGCCCAGTCCCGGACGGGATCGGCGGCAGGAGTGGAGGACATGGGCGTGATGCTACATTCCATCGCGATGGGGCCGGAGTCGAGCGCGAAGGCAGAACACATGGACACGACGACAGCGGTCACCATTTCCGCTGCTGATCTCGCGGACGGAGCAGCCGACGCTCCCCTCGTCGGTGAAGGCGGCACAGTCGATCGGCCGATGTTGATCGTCGACCTCGACGATGCTCCTGCCTCGGTGCTCGACCGGGCGGCGTACAGGGCTGCCATGTCCGATCGCCTGCTGGTGGGCCGGGCGACGACCTCGCCCGATACGGACGCGTTCGGGCCGCTGCTCGACGCACTCGACCTCACCTATGTCACCGGCCCCGACCCGGAGGCGAAAACGGTGGTCGGGACACCCGACGTCGATACGAGTCTCGCGACGTTCTTCGGCGCCGTGACGCAGAATCCACACGCGTCGCTGGTGG
>NZ_JAUZMZ010000306.1:0-2944 GCF_036327435.1 Rhodococcus chondri
GCCGAGCGCATCAGGACCGAAACGCAGCGGACGCACAACGACACCGAAAACTCGGTGTTCGTCGCCGAACTGCTCGACGGCAACCTCAGCGCCGAGGGACACGTCGCGCTCATCGCGCAGTCCTGGTTCATCTACGACAGCCTCGAACGCGTCGGCCGTTCCTACACCGGCGATCCCGTTGTGGGGCCGTTCCTCACGGACGACCTGCTGCGCACCCCGGCGCTCGAGGCGGATCTCGACTATCTGATCGGTGCCGACAGGCGCACGACGATCACCCCGTTGCGAGCCACCGTCGCCTACGTCGAACGGCTCGAGCAGGTCGCGGCCGCCTCGCCCGAAGCGTTTCTGGCACACCATTATCTGCGCTATCTCGGTGACCTGTCCGGCGGTCGGATCATCCGCCGCAAACTCGAACGCGCCTACGGCTACGACCGGGACGGCTTACGCTTCTACATCTTCGACGAGATCCCGAAACCGAAGCCGTTCAAGGACTCCTACCGGGCGAAGCTCGACGCGGCGCCGCTCGACCCCGAACAGCAGCAGAGGACGATCGACGAGGCGAACCTCGTCTTCCGTCTCAACGGCGCGCTGTTCGACGAGCTCGCCGCCGATCTCGACCGGTTCCGGGTGCTGGCCTGAGCGATGATCTCTCCCACCCGCAGGGTCCCGTCGGTCCTGCTGCTCGTGCTCACCGCCGTGGTGGTCGGCGCGTGCAGCACAAGCATCCCCGGCGCTGCCCCCACGTCGTCACCGGTGCGCGCACCGCGGTCGTCGCCGACCGTGATCCGCGGCCGATCTCGACGACTCCGGCACCGGCGCTGCCGGCCACCGTGCGCAGCTTCGACGGTGCCGATGTCACCGTCACCGACATCTCGCGCATCGTCGTCGCGGATCGGTCCGGCACCCTCGCCCAGACCGTGTTCTCCCTCGGTCTCGGCGACCGCCTCGTCGGTCGTTCCACCGCGATCTTCCCGGCCGCGGAGCACCTGCCCGATGTCACGCCGGGCGGGCACGCGCTCAATGCGGAAGCGATCCTGGCGCTGAATCCGACCGTGATCCTGACCGACACGTCCATCGGGCCCCTCGCGGTGCAGGAACAATTGCGCGCCACCGGGATTCCGGTGGTGTTCGTCGATCCGCAACGCAGCCTCGACACCGTCGCCGCCGACATCGAGGCCGTCGCCGCGGCGCACGCTCGACGAGATCACCGCCGCCCGCGCTTCCGTGCCCGCCGGTCACCCGCAGCCGACCGTCGCGTTCCTGTATCTGCGCGGCGCGGCGGTGAAGATGCTCGGTGGTCCCGGTTCGGGCGCGGACTCGCTGGTCGAGGCCCTCGGGGGCCGCGATGCCGGGACCGCCGCGCGGCTCGACTCGCAGTTCGTCCCGATCACCAGCGAGGCGATGATCGCGTCGGCCCCCGACGTGATTCTGATCATGACGCACAGCCTCGAATCCGTCGGCGGTGCAGAAGGTCTGGCGGAGCTGCCCGGTGTCGCTCAGACTCCCGCGGGAAAGACCGGCAGTGTCATCGACATGGACGATTCGGTCATGCTCGGATTCGGCCCCGACAGCGGAAAGGTGCTGTCCGCGCTGGTCGAAGCGTTCTATCCCGCGGATCAGGCATGAGCGAAGTCACCGAGACCGGCGCGGTCCCCGAACGTGCATTGCGCACGCCCGCGTTCGGCCGCACCACAGTCGTGTTCGCCGGATTGGTCGTGGCGCTGGTGACCCTGGCGATCGCGTCGGCGTGCCTGGGACAGGTACCGACCGGTCCCGCGGAGGTGGTCGGCAGCGTGCTGCACCGGATCGGGCTCGACATCGGTCCGCTGCCCGCCCATCCGGCCGGTGAGGTGACGCTGTGGGAGGTTCGCTTCCCCCGCGTGGTGCTGGCGATCCTGGTCGGCGCCGCGCTGGGCTGTTCGGGCGCGCTGCTCCAGGGAGTGTTCGCCAATCCCCTCGCCGAGCCCGGTGTGATCGGGTGTCGTCCGGTGCGGCGGCGGGCGGTGCTGCCGCAACAGCACACCGCGGGATTCCCCTTCACCGCGCGGCAGGTGGTGCAGATGGGACGCGCCGCCTGGACGCGCACCCCGCGGCAGGACGCCGACGACCGCCTCATCGCAGAGGCCTTCCGCACGTGCGATGTCGCACATCTGGCAGACCGGCCGTTCCCGGCCCTGTCCGGCGGTGAACGCGCCCGGGTGGCCCTTGCGCGGGTGCTGGCGCAGGACACCCAGACCCTGCTGCTCGACGAGCCGACGGCAGCGCTGGATCTCGGACATCAGGAAACGATCATGCAGGTGGTGCGTGCACGCGCGGATCAGGGGCAGGCTGTCGTCGTGGTCCTGCACGACCTGGGTCTCGCCGCGGCATACGCCGACCGCATCTGTGTCCTCGAACAGGGACGGGTCGTCGCGGACGGCGTGCCCGCACGGGTTCTCACCGGGGAACTGCTCAGCCGCGTCTACGCCTATCCCGTGAGGGTGAGCGCGCATCCCGAATCGGGCACCCCGCTGGTGCTGCCGCGCCGCACGCCACCTGTGGCCGCTGCGGGATGAGTGCCTCCTCACACCGCTGAGCTGCGCTGCCGAGGCGCCTGCGTTACCGAGACCGCGATCAGGAACACTGGACGCCGGGTGCCGTCCCGGTGGACGGCACGAGCGACGGTGACAGCGAGGAGCAAAACGATGGGCAAACCGGTGATGCGTGGGACCGCGGTGGCGATGGGACTCGCGGTGACACTGCTGGCCGGGTGTTCGTCGGAGAACGGTCCGGAGACCATCCGCACCATCGAACCGGCCACCGCGGCCGTCTCCCCGGAACTCACCACGCCGCCCGCAGGCACCGTGCGGCCTCTCGATCAAGCGGTCGAGGCGATGGTGCTCGACCCCGCAAGCGGCGAGAGCGCGGCCCTCGCCGACGACGGGAACACCCTCCTGCTGCTCGA
>NZ_JAUZMZ010000307.1:0-2939 GCF_036327435.1 Rhodococcus chondri
CGAGCACACCGTCGCCGTGCTGGTGGCGCGGGCGGCGTGCTGGTCGGCGGTCAGTTCGACCAGAGTCTTGACCGCGGACGGGGCGGCGGCGAACAACGGCACCGCGGGGAGCACCGCGGCCAGGATGTCGCAGGCGGTGACGATCAGGTGATGGCTGCCCCGCAGGTGTGCCCGCTCGTGGGCCAGCACGGCCTCGCGTTCGGAGCCGCTCAGGCACCGCGAGAGCCCGTCGGTGGCGACCACGAACCCGGGTCGGCCGGCCACGCTGTAGGCCATGGGCATCGGGTGCGCGAGCCACATCACATCGTCCTCGCGGGAGCGGGCGACGATGGAGACCACATCACGGTGGTAGTCGAGCAGCCGGGCCTGGTCTCTGGCGTACCGCCGGCCCAGGAGCACGGCCCGGACCGCCATGGTGAGCAGCGCGAGAGTTCCGGTGGCGGCCACAGTTTCGGTGATCCACGGCTGCATCGCGTGGGAGAGCGCGGACAGGCACTGCACCACGGCCTCGACCGCGGCCTCGGCGGGCGCATGGTCGGGCCAGGCCAAGGTCACCACCGCGGAGGCGCCGAAAAACAGTGCCCCGGCCAAGCTGCCCAGCCATGCCGCCAGCAAGGCTCCGGGAGGCACGGCGGTGGCGGCGAGCGGACCGAGCACCCGCGGGGCCGCCATCGAGATCAGGGCGGCGCCGAGCAACAGGACCAGTGCCAATGTCATTGGTCGGCGGCCCGGCTCGTCCGGCCCCGGCGCAGGGCATCGTATTCGCGGTCGCTCACCGTCTTGGCGAAATGCAGCAGCACCGCGCTGGGGTCGGTGGTGCTGTCGAGCAGCGCACGCAGTGCCTCGGAGGTGGCTTCCTCCCGGCTGCGCGAGGGCGAATAGTAGTAGGCGCGACTGCGTTTTTCTCGCTGCACCCAGCCCTTCTCGTACAGGTGGGTGACCACGGTCAAAATGGTGGTGTAGGCGAATTCTTTGCGATCGCGAAGCCGTTCGACCAGGTCATGGACCGACTGTGGCTCGTCGGTCGACCACAGTTCGTTCATCACCTCGGCTTCGAGACCCCCCAACCTGTGCATGGCTTCCCTCGCAGACATTCGCCGATTATCCCTTATCTATGTGCGCGCATCCGACTATTTATGCGCGCGCATCCGACGCGATCTGAACCCCTCGTGCGTTCAGCCATGCCATGGGATCGGCCTTGCGGCCGTCCGGCTCCCACACCTCGTAGTGCAGATGGGGACCGGTCGATTGTCCCCGATTGCCCACGGTGGCGATCTGCTCACCGGCACGCACCCGCTGGCCGGCGGAGACCAAAGCCTGGTCGATGTGTCCGAACACTCCGATGGTGCCGTCGTCCTGCAAGATTCGCACCCACAGTCCGAAGCCGGAGGCCGGACCGGCCTCGAGCACCGTGCCGTCGGTCACCGAGACGATAGGGGTGCCGATCGTGTTGGCGATGTCGAGCCCGGCATGGGTCGTGCCCCAGCGTGGCCCGAAATTCGACGTGAGGGTGCCACTGACGGGCATCAGGGTTTGCGGGCGGCGCGCCTCCGCCTCTCGCGCGAGCCGGCGCTCCTCCCGGACCTGTGCCCGTTCGAGTTGGTCCGCGAAATCCGCCAGGTTCGGCACCTGCACTACCTGCAGCACCTGCGGGGCCTGGGACAGCACGTCCGTCGGGGTCGACGGCTCCGGAGCGGCCTCGATCTCGTCGTTGACCGGCGCATGGGCCGAAGCGGCATGGGCACTCGAGGTCGTGGCCGCGAACAACGCGCCGGCCGCCACCGAGATCGCCAGCACGCGGCCGCTGGTGCCTGCGCTCGTTCGGCGATGCGTGCCTTTGCTCCGGATCGGCACCGGCGCGAGGGCGTCCGCAGGCTCGACACGTGCATCCCAATTCCCGGTATCGAGACGTTCTTCCGGGTCCGGGACAGGCACTGCCGTCGGAAACGCCTCGCCATTGCGGCCCGGGTCGCGGGGGTCGGTCGGCTCAGGAACACCCCCCGCCGGAGTGTCACCGCGAGAGCGGCGGGCAACGGCGAGTTCGGGCTCTGGTTTACGGTGTCGGGCCAAGATCGCATCCTCGAGAAGGCACACCGCTCGCGTGATAACGAAACGATGACGGACACCGACAACTTACTACTATGCTGCATAGTTTGAATATCGGGTCGTTACCCGTTTTCCGGCTCGCGCTGGAAATCGTGGTTCGAGGCCTTCTTGTCGGCTGCCGCCGAGGTGCGAGTGTTCGGGTGCAGTCCGTTCAGCATCGCGTTGTAGGCGGCGAGTTCGCGGTCGCCGTCGCGGTCGACCTGGTCGTCCCGCTGACGGGCACGCCGGTTCTCGACCGAGCCCCATCGCATGATCGCGAGCACGGTGGCCAGGAGCAGCGGCAGCTCACCGACGGCCCACGCCAGGTTTCCACCGAGTCGCTGGTTGGCCGCCAAGTCGTCGAACCACCCCAGTTGCAGCGAGGTGTAGAACTCGGCGGCGATCACGAACTCCGCCATGATCAGAGCGACCAGGAAGAATGCATAGCCGGCCAGCGCCACCGCCGCTGCTCCCACACGGGTCAACGGTCTCTGAGGCCCAGGGACGGGATCGATCCCGACGGTGACCCAGAAGAAGACCAACCCCACCGCCAGCAGCCAGATGTCGAGCACCATGCGTCCCGGGTACGAGCCGCCCTCGTACAGCCCTCCGAGATACAACAGGTAGAAGGTGCCCACAAGCACCAGCGCGGCCACCAGGGGATGGGTTATCCAGCGCAGCGCGGTACTGGTGAAGATCGTCCGCATCCAGTCGCGGGCTCCTGGGACGGCGTCGCCCTCTGGATCCTCTACGAAGCCCTCCACCGACTGTCCGACCCCCCCGAAGTCCCCGGCCTGCCCGTCACCATCGTCGCCGTGGTCGGCCTCACCATGAATCTCATTTCCTTTCTCCTG
>NZ_JAUZMZ010000308.1:0-2935 GCF_036327435.1 Rhodococcus chondri
CGCGAGCGCGCGCACCCGGGCGGGCAGATCGGCCCCCGTCACCGGTTCGGGGGTCAGATCCGGCAGTGCCTCGGCCACCGGCAGAACCACCTGATGGCCGCTGCCGTCCCGCTCGGGATAGACGGTACGGAGGATCTCGTGCCGACCGATCACGTCCCCGACCGCGCCCTGCAGCGCAGCGACGTCGAGCGTGCCGGACAGCCGGATCGCCAACGGGATGTTGTACGCGCCGGAAGCCGGATCGAAGCGGTTGAGGAACCACATCCGCTGCTGCGCCAGCGACAGGGGCACGATCTCCGGCCTGGTCCCGGACGTGAGAGGTTTCCGTCCGCGGCCACCGGCGCGGCCGTCCAGCCGCGACGCCAAGGCACCGACGGTGGGCGACTCGAACAGTTCCCGCACCGGCACCGTGGTGTCGAGTGCCGCACCGAGACGCGCCGCGACCTGGGTGGCGACCAGTGAGTTACCACCGAGATCGAAGAAGTCGTCGTCCACGCCGACCCGCTCCACACCGAGCACCTCGGCGAATACCGATGCCACCGCCTCTTCGACGGGCGTCGACGGCGCCCGGAACGCGCGCGCCTCGAACACCGGTTCCGGAAGGGCTCTGCGGTCGAGTTTGCCGACAGGTGTCAGCGGGATCGCCTCGAGCGGGATCACGACGGCCGGCACCATGTGCACCGGCAGCGACGCAGCCGCGAACTCCCGGAGCACGTCGGGGTCGACGACGGCACCGGCGACGGGCACGACGTACGACACGACGACCGTCCCACCCGTGGGAGTGTCGTGGCCGACCGTGGCCGCGAAATCCACGGTCTCGTGCGAGACGAGCACGGCGTCGATCTCCTCGAGTTCGACGCGCAGGCCACGGATCTTCACCTGATGGTCGCTGCGTCCCACATAGGCGATCTCACCGGATCCGGTCCAGGTCACCACGTCTCCGGTCCGGTACATCCGCTCGCCGGGCCCACCGTACGGATCGGCGACGAACCGCTCGGCGGTCAGCCCGGCACGCGCATGGTAACCACGCGCGAGTTGGATACCGGCGATATAGAGCTCGCCGACGACGCCGACCGGAACCGGGCGCAGCCTCGCGTCGAGCACCACCTCCCGCATCCCGCGGATCGGGCCACCGATCGTGATCGGCGCGCCCGGCGTCATCGGCTCCGAGATGTTCGTCATGATCGTCGTCTCGGTCGGGCCGTAGCCGTTGTACAGCGACCGGCCCTGCGACCACCGCGCCACGACGTCGGCGGGCACAGCTTCGCCTCCGGCCGCAAGATGCTGCAGCGAATCGAGCCCTGACGGATCCATCGAGGCGAGCACCGACGGCGTGATGAACGCGTGCGAGACCGCCTCACGACGAATCAGTTCCGCCAGTTCCGCGCCACCGAAGACGGACGCCGGCGAGATCACCATCGTCGAACCGGCGCCGAGAGCAAGCAGCAGTTCGAGCATCGACGCATCGAAGCTCGGTGAGGACACGTGCAGGATCCGGGAATCCGCGGTGGGCCGGTACCGCTCGCGCTGCTCGACCAAGAAGTTGTGCAGGCCCGCATGAGTGACTGTCACACCCTTCGGCTTGCCCGTCGATCCCGACGTGTAGATGACGTACGCCACCTGCTCGATGCGGATCGGTTGGGGCAGTTCGGCTTCGGAAACCGCAGCCCCCGATTCCGCGTCGATCGCGGCCTGTTGCGCGGGGTCGTCGAGGACGAGCCAGTCGGTGACGGCGGGCAGCGAGTCCACGTGCCCGGCCAGGGTCACACCGAGCGCGGCACGGGCGTCGGTGACCATGTGCTCGATGCGGTCCGTCGGGTAGTTCACATCGACCGGGACGAACGCGGCACCGGTCTTCGTCACCGCCCATGCCACGAGCACCGATTCGATCGACCGGGGAATCGCGACCGCAAGGAGGTGCTCGGCTCCGATGCCGCGCCGCAGAAGCAGCCGGGCCAACTGCGAAGACCGAGTGTCCAGCTCGCGATACGTCAGGGTCCGACCGCCGCAGCGCACCGCGACACCTTCCGGGTTCATCGCGACGGCTCGGGCAATCAGTTCGGGCAGACTGCACGGCTGTGGTCCCGTCGGCCCGGTGTGCGACAGCAGTCCGTCGAGCTCACCGGGAGCGAACAGATCCGCATCGCCCACGGCGCCGCCCGGAGACCGGGTCAACGCCGAGAGCAACCGCACGAAACGGTCCGCAAAGGCCGCGATCGTCGATTCGTCGAACAGGTCGGTCGCGTAGTCGAACATGGCCGGAACAGCGCCGACGACCGCCGGAACGACGGTGAGCTGAAGGTCGAACTTCGCGATGTGCGCGTCGGCCTCGACCGCCGATACGGACAGGTTCTCGAGTTCGAACGAGTCGGACCCGAGGTTCTGGAATGCCAGCACCACCTGGAAGATCGGCGAATGCGCTCGGGACCGTGGCGGATCGATCTCATCGACAAGGCGTTCGAACGGGACGTCGGCATTGCCGAACGCGCCGAGGTCGCTCTCGCGGACACGCCCGAGCAGGTCGGTGAACGATTCGGATCCGTCGATGACGGTGCGCAACACCGCGGTGTTGACGAACATGCCGACCAGGTCGTCGAGGGCGGCCTCACCACGGCCGGCGACCGGCGAGCCGATCACGATGTCCTCGCCGCCCGACAGCCGCGCCAGCAGCACCGCGAATACGGCATGTACGACCATGAACGGGGTCGTCGAATGTTCCGTCGCGACCGATTCGACCGCGGCGAACACGTCCGCCGGCACGTCGAAGCGGAAGGTGTCGCCGCGGTAGCTCGCCTCGGCGGGGCGTGTCCGGTCGGTCGGCAGGTCGAGCACGTCGGGGATGCCCGCGAGGGTATCGGTCCAGTAGTCGAGCTGCCGGGCGAGCACCGAGTCGGGGTCGTTCTCGTCGCCGAGGACCTCGCGCTGCCACAACGCG
>NZ_JAUZMZ010000309.1:0-2926 GCF_036327435.1 Rhodococcus chondri
ACCTGATGTTGCGGGCCAACGAACGCGGGCTCGGCCCGGAAGACCTCATCGCACTGGGCGAGCGGCGCGAGCGACCCGAATGGGTGGCGGCGGGCCGCTTCGCGCAGAGCTACGAACAGGTGATGCTGCTGCGCGGCGCCGTCGGCCTCGAAGCCCCCGAGGCCACCGCCCCCGCCCTGGACGCCGCAGAACTGGTCGGCGCGGCGCTCGCCGCGTTCGCGACCGACACCGACCTCCTCGCCGGGGAACGCAGCCGCATCCGGCACCTGCTCGTCGACGACGCGCAGCACCTCGATCCGCAGGCCGCGCACCTGGTGCGGGTCATCGGCACCGGAACCCGCACCAGCACCATCGCGGGAGACCCGGATCAGAGCGTGTTCACGTTCCGCGGCGCCGACCCGGGTTTCCTCACCGGCCTCGCCGAGCAGGATCCGTCCCGGCAGGTGCTGCTCGGCACCAACCACCGTGCCGCCACCGAAATCGCGGCGGTCACCGACCGTATCGCCCGCCGTCTTCCGGGTCTGCCGCCACACCGGGCCGCGGCGGCCACAACAGAGGAGACCGATCCCGGCCGGGTGCGGGTGTCGGTCCAGCCGAGCCAGGCGAAAGAAGCCGCGCTGGTGGCCGACACGCTGCGCCGCGCCCACCTCGTGGACGGTGTGCCGTGGTCGCAGATGGCGGTGATCGTACGATCGGTACCGCGCGTGCTGGCGCCGCTGCGCCGCGCGCTGCTGTCGGCGGGAGTGCCGATGACCACCGCCGCCTCCGAACTTCCGCTCGCGCGCCAGCACAGCGTCGCCGGTCTGCTGCTGGTCCTGCGGGCGGTGTCCGCACGGGGTTTCGGGACCGAAGAAGCCCTCGCGCTGCTCTCGGGCCCGGTCGGTGGCGCCGAACCGGTGGCGCTGCGACGGTTGCGTCGCGGACTGCGCCGCGTCGAACTCGCCGTCGACGGCAACCGCGACTCCGCCGAACTGCTGCGGCTGCTGCTCACCGAGGACGACGACGACACCGCGCGCCTGATGCGGGGCCTGACCGACGTGGAAGCGGCGCCGCTGAAGCGAGTCCTCGGAGTCCTGCGTAAGGCGCGGTCGGCGGCGCTGCGCGGCGGCGGGCTCGAGGACGTGTTGTGGGAGGCCTGGCGGGCCACCGATCTCGAACGACGCTGGGTGGCGGCATCCGCGCGGGGCGGCCCGGTCGGCGCCCAGGCCGACCGCGACCTCGACGCCGTGGTGGCGCTGTTCGACGCCGCCGCCGACTACGTCGACCGCCTACCGCGCGCCCAGATCGCCGGGTTCGTCGACTACCTCACCGAGCAGGAGATTCCGGGCACCGTGCGCTCCCGCGCCGCCGCCGAGTCCGAGGCCGTGACGGTGCTCAGCGCGCATTCCGCGGCCGGCCGCGAATGGGATGTGGTCGTGGTCGCCGGAGTCGAGGAGGGGCTGTGGCCGAGCCTGCGCGCTCGCGGCACGCTGCTCGGCATCGAAGCGCTTATCGATGCGGTCTCCGGGGCCGACGGCGGCGACACGGGCAACACCAGGCTCTCCCGCACCGCACCGCTGCTCGCCGACGAACGCCGGCTGTTCCTGGTCGCGTGCAGCCGCGCCCGCCGCAGTCTGCTCGTCACGGCCGTCGATTCCATCGGCAGCGACACCGAACTCGTGCGCTCCCGCTTCGTCGACGAGCTGCTCGGCGCGGATCTCGCCGACGACGAACCCCAGGTGCCCGACCCCGACGCTCTACCCGACGAGGTCCGGACCCGGGTGCTCGCGCTGCCCGCGCTCGTTGCCGAACTCCGCAGTGTCGTCTGCGATCCGGCGGTTGCCGAACACGAACCGGAGCGGCAGCGGTGGGCGGCGGCCCAACTCTCTCGGTTGGCACGTGTCGGTGTGAAAGGGGCACATCCCGACCAGTGGTACGGCACCTCCGATCCGAGCACATCCGACTCGCTGTGGGATCCGGACGACGACGCTGTGCGCTTGTCCCCGTCGACGATCGAACAACTCGTCACGTGTCCGCTGCGGTGGATGTTCGAGCGACACGGCGGTTCCGACGGCGAGAACAGCCACGCCGTGACGGGCACCCTCGTACACACCCTGGTGCAGGCGCTGGCCGGGCGGATCCCGCCCGAGCGCATCAACCAGGCACTGGAGAAGGCGTGGGACTCAGTGGATCTGGGATCCGACTGGTACGCGCGGCGCGAACTCGAGCGCACCCGCAAGATGCTCGACACATTCTCGACCTGGATGCAGAGCACGCGCAGCGAACTCACCGAGGTCGGTGTCGAGGTCAGCGTCGACGGCATCCTCGAACCGCGCACCGACACCGAACCGCGTGTGCGGCTACGTGGGCGGATCGACCGGCTCGAACGCGACCCCGACGGCCGTCCCGTCGTGATCGACGTCAAGACCGCGAAGAACCCGGTGACCAAGGACGCCGCCCGCGACCACGCCCAGCTCGCCGCAAACCAGGTGGCGGCTGCGGCCGGGGCGAGCGACGGTCAGCGCGCATCCGAACCGGGCGGCGCCCGGCTGGTCTTCGTCGCCAAACCGCACACCAACGAAGGCGCCACACAGCGGGCACAGCCACCGCTCGACGACGAGGGCCTCGAGCGCTGGCGCACCGTGATCCACGAGGCGGCCACCGCAACCCGGGGGCCGCAATTTCTCGCGCGGGTCAACGACGGCTGCCGGCACTGCCCGGTGTTGTCGAGCTGCCCCGCGCACGACGAAGGCAGGCAGGTGACCGGCGGATGAGCGCACCACGAGTGAGCGCGAGGGAACTGGCTGACGCACTCGGCCAGCACCCGCCGACGACCGAGCAAGCCGCAGTGATCGAGGCGCCGATGGGCCCGGCGCTCGTGGTCGCCGGCGCCGGCGCCGGCAAGACCGACACCAAGGCCCCGCGGGGGGTGTGGCTCGTCGCGAAC
>NZ_JAUZMZ010000030.1:0-37475 GCF_036327435.1 Rhodococcus chondri
CACCCACAGCAACGCGGCTATACCGACCCCGGTGAGCACCGCCATCACCTTCGGCATCGCGGCCACGAGTCCTCGACCGATCCGCTGGGTGAATGACGACCTGCGTTGGGCGAGGGCCAGACCCACGTCGTCCATCTTCACGATCAGCGCGACCACGCCGTACACCAGGACGGTGATGAGCACCGCGACGACGAGGAGCACCGCCAGGCGAGTGAAGAACGGTTCTTCCTCGACCGAGGACAGTGAGATCACCATGATTTCGGCAGACAAGATCAGGTCGGTGCGGATCGCTCCGCTGATCATCGACTTCTCGACGTCGGCGCCCCGCATAGCTGCCGGAATGTCTTCTTCGTGGTGACCACCGGTGAGTGCTTCGTAGACCTTCTCGGCTCCCTCGTAGCACAGGAACAGACCGCCGGCGATCAGCAGGTACGGCAGTGCCTGGGGCAAGAACTGGCTCAGGATCATCGCCACCGGCAGGATGATCAGGATTTTGTTGCGGATCGAGCCGATCGCGATCTTGCGGATGATCGGCAGTTCACGATCCGGGGTGAACCCGTGCACGTAGCGCGGGGTGACGGCGGTGTCGTCGACGACCACACCCGCGGCCTTGACGCTGGCCCTGCCGGCCGCGGCTCCGACGTCGTCGACGGACGCCGCGGCTACTTTCGCGAGCGCTGCGACGTCGTCCAGCAGGGCGACGAGACCACCAGCCACGGGAACCTCCAACAGTGCGGCTGTTCAGAGCCGATCGGACGACACGCGGTCGCGGGTCGCCATCAAAAGGTACCCAATCCGTGGTCGCGCAATCTGCAGCAGCCGCCTTATCCGATGATCAGTCGGTTCTCGGGCCATTCCATGTACTCAGGTGGTTCGATGCCCTGCTGGCGCATGAGCAGGTCGATCTGGCCGAGGTGGAAGCTGTGGTGACCGAGTACGGTCCACAAGAAGCCCATCACGGTGTAGCGGCGCCCGGCAAACGAGACTTCCTTGGCAAGGTCCTCTTCGGTCAGCGTCCGGAGTTGCGCGCGCCCATTCGTGTAGTCCCGGCGGTACCTCTCCAGCAGGGGGACGCCGTCCGGGATTTCTTCCAGAGCTGCGGCGTTGCCGGGGAACGGGATCGCCGCGCCGGGTGAGGCCTGACGAACCTGCTCGAACCAGTGCGCCTCCGCGAGAATCAGGTGACGTAACAGACCGCCGATGGTGATCTTGTCGACTCGCGTACCGAGAAACAGTTCCGGCGTGTCGATGGGCACCGCTGTGTAGCTTGCGTCATCGACCAGTTCTGCGAATGCGATTGTCTGCTCGACTATTTGGTCGAACAAGCTCAGGAAACGATCCCGTTCGGACATGAGGGCTCCTCGGTTTGTGTGCGACACGCTCGACCATATACCCCCGGGGGTATCAAGTAAAGTCGTTGCATGCTCAACTTCATGCGGCAGTGACCGATCGGGATTCTCGCTGGCGGCACCTACTGTCCCGGATCGCCTGCGGGCCGGACACTCTCACACAAGCTTCACACAATGGGACGGAGTCTCTTCACCGATGGCGGGTTGACTCGGTGGAGAGAGAAAGGTGGTGCCGGTGATGAACACCTGGCGAAAGACGATGGCTGCAGTCGCGGCCGGGGCGACGATCGGTTTCGCGGGACTCGGGACGGCTGTCGCGACCGCGCAGGAGCCGGACGAGAGCACCGGCGGCGTGCTGTCCGCGCAGGAGCAGTCCGACCTGATGGTGATGCGCGAGGAAGAACGTCTGGCTCGAGATTTGTACCGGCAGTTCGCCCAGACATGGGGCGTGCAGATCTTTGATCGCATTTCCGCCAGCGAACAGCGTCACTACGATGCTGTCGGCGCTCTGCTCGGTCAGTACAACGTGAGCGATCCGTCGGCCGGGCTGGTTGCGGGGACCTACACCGACCCTCGACTGCAGAGTGCCTACGACGGTTGGCTCGCCCGGGGGCTGACTTCGGTCGACGAGGCGTACGCGGTCGGGGCCGAATTCGAGGCTGCCGATATCACCGGACTGTCCAACGCGATCGAGGTCAGTGACGAGGACGCGATCGACCGCGTGTACAGCAAGCTGCGCACCGGGTCCGAGCACCACCTGGGAGCCTTCCAGGCGGCGCTGAGCGGCCAAGCACCGGCCGGTGGGCACGGGCAAGGCCAGGGACACGGGCAAGGCCAGGGACACGGCGACGGCCGCGAACACAGCCCGGGGCAGGGACACGGCCAGGGGCCGCAGCACCCGAAATAGAGCGATTGCGGAAGGCGCGGTGTCAGCGACGGAGCAGGTGATCGCGTCGAGTGGGCAACTGCAGTATGAAGCGCGCTCCGTGACCGCGGCCGGGGGAACCGGCCGACAGGTCGCCGCCGTGGGCACGGGCGATACGCCGGCTGATGGTCAATCCGATGCCGGAACCGAGATCATGCTCACCGCGGCGCCGGGACGGAACCCGGTAGAAGCGCTCGAAGACCCTTTCCACATCGTCCGGGTCGAGCCCCTCGCCGGTATCGGTGACGGTGACGGTGGCGGTGTCTCGACCGGCGGTGATGTCGATGCTCACGCCGCCGGTTTCCGTCGCGGCAAGGGCGTTGCCGAGCAGGTTGGTCAGTACCTGCGTGATCCGGTCGGCATCGGCCCACACCACGACCGGCCGGGGCGGCGGGTGCACGGTCACGGTCAGGCCGGCGTCGTCGAACTGGGGGCGCAGCCGGTCCGCGACCTGCACGGCGAGGTCCGACAGGTCGACGTCGGCCGGGTGCAGGTCCAGCCGGCCTTCCTCCGCCCGGGACAGGGTGGACAGGTCATCGGCGAGCCGACGCAGCCGGCCCACCTCGGTTTCGATCTGGACCAGCTCTGCCGGTGCGAAGACACCGTCGAGGACGCCCTCGGCGTAGCCGTCGATCACGGTCAACGGGGTGCGCATCTCGTGTGCCACCTCCGCCAGCAGTCGGACGCGCCGGGCTTCTGTGTCCGCGAGACGGACGGCGAGATCGTTGACGTCGGACGCGACCGCGGCTAGTTCGGCCTCCGGAGGCAGCGGAATGCGGTGGCGGTAGTCCCCCGTCGCGATCGCCCGGGTGCCCGACCGCACCGACCGCAGTGATCGCAGGAGCCGCCGCGACGCGAGCACGCCCAACGCGGCGGCCGTGACGACGCCGGCGAGCACCCCGAGCAGCAACGCCGTCGTCACCGCGTCGGCCATCACCTCCCGCAACGGAGAAGACACGTTCGCGCGGTGACGGGCGCCGCCGGGGCCGGCGGCGCGTTCTTCGAACAACGCGGGCGCGGTGAAACGCACGACGGCGAACGTGACAAGTGCCCCGACCACCGCCACCAGCAGGTGGGAGGCGAACAGTCGCGTCGTCAGGCTCGGGACCGACAACCGGAGCCGACCGAGGTTCATCGGTCGGCTCCGGCCGCCGCCATGAACTTGTAGCCCACCCCGCGGACGGTCCCGACGAAGCGGGGGGCGGCGGCGTCGTCGCCGAGCGCCCGGCGGATGCTGCGGATGTGCACGTCGACGACCCGCTCGTCGCCGAAGAAGTCACCGCCCCAGACCTTTTCGAGCAACTGCCGGCGGGAGTACACCCGACCCGGAGCCTGCGCCAGGGCGAGGAGCAGGTCGAACTCGAGCGCGGACAGTTGCACGGGTGTGTTGTCGACCGACACCTCCCTGCTGTCGGGATCGATCGTCAGGCCGTCTACGGCCACGCGGGAGGTCGCATTGCCGGTGCCTCGAGCACGGCGCAGGACGGCACGGACGCGGGCGGCAACCTCGCGAGGTGCGAACGGTTTGGTGATGTAGTCGTCGGCGCCGCCCGCCAGACCCACCAACTTGTCGACTTCCTCGGCACGAGCGGTGACCAACACGACGTACACGTCGGAGAAGGCGCGGATCCGGCGTAGTACTTCGAGCCCGTCGAGGTCGGGAAGGCGGATATCGAGCAGCACCAGATCGGGGCGGCCGGATTGCACCAGTGTCAACGCCTGCGTGCCCGTCGCGGCTTCGGTGACGTCGAACCCATCCGCCTCGAGGTAGCCGCGCAGGACGCGACGGATATGAGGTTCGTCGTCGACGACGAGGACGCTACGGGACACAGTTTTCCCTTTCGCACCGACCGGCACTACCGGGTGATGGGCCGCTGTGGACAGGGATCAGGCTACGTGCACGGCGCGGTCAGCTGCGGAAAAGGGAACCCACCGTTGTGGTCCGGCTCGGGGCGGGGGTGTCCTGGCCGCAGGTGCAGCGTTCGGCGGCGGGCACGGACTTCAGGACTGCGTCGACGTGCTGTCCGCAGCCGTCCCAGCCGGTCTTGCCGCAGTGCGGGCATGCGATGGGATAACACATGGGATCCTCCTGGTGGATCGGTTCGGAATGATTCGTGGTCTGTGGGGACGATCAGGGTGTGGGGACGATCAGGCGGGGACGTGGGCCTCGGCCCAGGCGTTGTAGCCGCCGAGCAGGTCCGAGACGTTGTCGAAGCCTCGGGCTCGGAGCAGCGAGGCCGCCACGCTCGAGCGCCATCCGCCGGCGCAGTGTACGACGATGGGCTTGTCGGTGGGCACCTGTTCGAGCCGGACCCGCAACTGCGCCAACGGGATCGGGACCGCGCCGGGAATAGTTCCGGACTCGCGCTCGCCCGGATTGCGGATGTCCACCAGTGTCACCGCGTCGGCGGCGAGTAGTGCGTCGAGCTGTTCGACGGTGGTGCGCGGTGCGGTCTGCACCGAGTCGGCCAGTTCCGCCGGGAACGCGCCGTCGCGGTCGACGGTGAGGTAACCGACGGCGTTGTCGGAGCCGATCCGGGCCAGCCGTAGCGCCGCGTCCTGTTCTTCACCGGGGTAGGTGATCAGCACGATGCGCTCGCCGACCTCGGCGACCATGCCGCCGGTCTCCGCGAAGCGGCCATCGAACCCGACGTTGACCGACCCGCGCAGGTGGCCGGCGGCGAAGTCGTCGACGCTGCGGGCGTCGAGCACCCGGGTGCCGGCGGCGAACTCCGCGCGAACCTGCTCCGGGCTCAGTTCCGGGATGGCATGGTCCTGGGCGAGCAGGGGATGGGTGCGCTTGTTCATGGCGGCGTCGACCGAGAAATAGGCCGGGGCCGCGGGCTGGCCTTCGGTGATGAGTGCGACGAAGGCGTCCTCGCTCATCGGCTGCACCGAGGGGTTGGTCGCGCGCTGCTTCCCGATGGTGGAAGTCAGTTCGGTGGAGAGATTCTTGCCGCAGGAGGAGCCGGCGCCGTGGGCGGGCATGACGGTGACCTGATCGGAGAGCGTCAGCAGTTTCTCGTGCACCGTGCGGTACATCGCCCGGGCCAGGTCGGTGGTGGAGCCGTCGCCCAGGTTCACCAGATCGGGTCGGCCCACATCGCCGATGAACAGGGAGTCGCCGGTCAGCACTGCGGTCGGGACGGCGCCGGGATGCTCGCGTACCAGCACCGAGATCGACTCCCAGGTGTGGCCGGGGGTCGCCAGGATCTCGAGTTCGACCTCGCCGAGGGAGATCCGCTCACCGTCGCCCAGGCGGCGGATCGGGTAGTCGGTTTCGGCGCTCTCGCCGAAACCGATCCACGCGCCGGTGGCCTCGACCAGTTCGAGATGTCCGGAGACGAAGTCGGCGTGGAAATGGGTGTTGATCACGCCCTCGATGGTCAGGCCGTGCTTCGCCGCGTCGTCGAGGTATTCGCCGATATCGCGCCGGGGATCGACCACGACGGCCTGGCCGCTGCCCTCGTCGCCGATCAGGTACGACGCGTGGGACAGGCACTCGATGTAGTACTGCTCGAGAATCATGCGTTCCTCCGTGGGGCGGGGTGCCGGGTGATTTTCGGAATGTGGACAGATTGCCATATACCCCCTAGGGTATGTCAAGTACCCCCGGGGGTATGCAACTTCCGAAGCCCGATCACTCGTCGAGCGAAGCACCGATCCGAAAGGCCCCTCATGACCGAGCCGAGTCCCGCCACCCTCGACCCGATCGCCCTGCGCGAGCTCCTCGACTCCGGAAAGAACACCCGCGTCGTAGATGTGCGCACCCCAGGTGAATTCGAGTCCCTGCACATTCCGGGCGCCTACAACGTCCCCCTCGACCTGTTGCGGGAGCACCGCGACGAGTTCCTCGCTCACCTCGACGAGAACATCGTGCTGGTGTGCCGCTCGGGCCAGCGCGCCACTCAGGCCGAAGAGACCCTGCGCACCGCCGGACTGTTCAACGTGCACATCCTCGACGGCGGCATGATGAGCTGGGAAGCGCAGGGCCTGGCCGTCAACCGCGGCGCCGAGCGCTGGGACCTCGAACGTCAGGTCCGTCTCGTTGCGGGTTCGCTCGTGTTGAGCTCGGTCCTCGGCAGCATCGCCGCCCCCAAGCTCAAGTGGCTCGCCGCCGGCATCGGCGGCGGCCTGAGCTTCGCCGCGCTGTCGAACACCTGCGCGATGGGCATGGTGCTGTCCAAGCTGCCCTACAACCGCGGGGCCTCGTGTGATCCGCAGACCATCGTCGCTCGGCTCGTCGACTCGAAGACCGCTTCGGCCGGAAGGAGCTGACCATGATCGCGCTGACCGTGGCCCTGGCAGTCCTCGTCGGTGTCACCCTCGGACTCCTCGGCGGTGGAGGTTCGATTCTCACCGTCCCGTTGCTCGCATACGTCGCGGGCATGGATGCCAAGGAGGCTATCGCCACCTCGCTGCTCGTTGTCGGCGTTACCAGCGCGGTCGGTGCGATCTCCCATGCGCGGGCAGGCCGCGTCCAGTGGCGCACCGGGATCCTGTTCGGCCTCGCCGGCATGGTCGGTGCCTACGCCGGCGGCCTGCTCTCGCGCTTCATCCCCGGCAGCATACTGCTGCTCGCTTTCGCTGCAATGATGATCGCCACCGCACTCGCGATGCTGCGCGGCCGCAAGAGCAAGACCGCGGCCGGGGAGGGGGTCCCCTCCATGCCGGTGGGCAAGATCCTGCTCGACGGCGTGATCGTCGGCTTGGTCACCGGCCTTGTCGGCGCCGGTGGCGGCTTCCTTGTCGTGCCCGCCCTGGCACTGCTCGGCGGTCTGCCCATGCCCATCGCCGTCGGCACGTCGCTGATCGTGATCGCCATGAAGTCCTTCGCCGGTCTCGGCGGCTACCTGTCCACCGTGCAGATCGACTGGCGCCTGGCGGCGATGGTCACCGGCGCCGCCGTCGTCGGCAGTCTCATCGGTGGGCGACTGACGTCCATGGTGGACCCGGACGCCCTGCGCAAGGGTTTCGGGTGGTTCGTCCTGATCATGTCGTCGGTCATCCTTGCCCAAGAGATCCATCCGACCGTCGGCATCGCTGCAGCCGTCCTCACCCTTGTCGCGGCCGGCATCACCTACGCCTGCAGTCGCAGCGACCACTGTCCGTTGCAGCGATTCGGACGCCGGAGGGAATCCCCCGCTACCGTCGGATGACCTGCGACAAGGTTGTCGTTCACCCTCGATCCGCATCACGAGGCGACGTAAAATTGGTGTCCAGGCGACTGAACCGAAATTGCACAGCAAGGGGTAAGTCATGACGAACGTCCCTGCACGCCGCACTTGGAGCAGATTCCCGGACCTGTCGGATTTCTTCGATTCGATCGGCGGACTTCGTCCCGCTCTCGGCGGCAACACGATTCGCGTCGAGGACGAGATCACCGACGACCGCTACATCGTGCGCGCCGAAATGCCCGGGCTGGATCCGGAGACCGACATCGACGTGGCGGTGAACGACGGACGGCTGGAGATCTCCGCCGAACGCACCGAGAAGAAGACGGAGAACGGACGCTCCGAATTTTCGTACGGTTCGTTCCGGCGCAGCGTGACCCTTCCCCGCGGTGCGAAGGAAGACGAGATCGACGCCTCCTATGCCAAAGGCATCCTGACGGTCTCGGTGGGTCTCGGCGATACCGAAACGCCCGCGAAGAAGATCGAGGTCAAGAAGGCCGATTGACTGCCCGAGGCAGTGCGCGCTCCTCCGCGGCGCGCGGGTGGTTCCGCCCGCGCACAGTCTTGTGTACGAAGTCGACGAGCAGGATTGCGGGGATCGCGAGCAGCGCGATCCCGAACGCCTGCCACGGTGGCACGGTGTGTCCGAGTACCTGCGCGACCGGGCCTACCCCGAGAAATACTGCCAGTGCGATCAGTTCGACGAGCACCGCCCACAACACCAGTCGGTTGGTGCCCCACCCGAGTACCCACGGTGGACGGGTGGCGCTGCGGCACGCGAACACCGTGCCCACCTGACCCAGGACGACCGCGGCGAATGCCGCGCCCGAAGCAGCGAGCAGCACGTTTCCGGTGGGGAACTCGTCCCCCGGCCGCCACCCGGCAACCAACAGCGCGACCAGAAATGCACTCATCTCGACTATTGCCTCGGTCGGGCCGAGCACCCCGAACACGCGACGCACGAGATTCGCGTCCACGAGGTGCCGCCGCTCCGGTGGCTTCTTCAGCGCGTTCGACGCGGGTGGTTCGGCACCGAGCGCGAGCGCGGGCAGCAGGTCGGTGCCGATGTCGATGCACAGCACCTGAAGCACCCCGAGTGCGAGTGGGAACGCTCCGCCGGACAGCCCCCACAGTGCGAACGGTGTCAGCTCCGCGACGTTCGACACGAGGTGGTAGCTGAGAAACCGGCGGATGTTCGCGTAGGTGGCGCGCCCCTGTTCGACCGCGGCGAGGATCGTCGCGAAGTCGTCGTCGAGCAACACCAGGTCGGCGGCGGCCCGCGCGACATCGGTGCCGCCCAGTCCCATCGCGATCCCGATGTCCGCCTGCCGAAGTGCCGGGCCGTCGTTGACTCCGTCACCGGTCATCGCGACGACGTGACCGCGGTTCTGAAGCGCCTGCGCCACTCGCAGTTTCTGTTCCGGGGACACCCGGCTGACGACGATGCCGTCGCGGTCGAGGAGCGCACCGAGTATCTGGTTGTCGGCGGGCAGGTCGCGGCCTTCGATCACCATCTCGTCCGGTCCGAGCAACCCGATATCGAGTGCGATAGCCCGTGCGGTTTCCGGATGATCACCGGTGAGCATCGCGACCTTGATACCTGCGGTACGTGCGGCGGCGAGCGCCGACGGCACAGATTCTCGTGGGGGATCCTTCATTGCGAGCAATCCCAGCAGTTCGAGACCGCTTTCGACGTCGTCGAGGTCGGCGTGTTCCCCGGGATCAGCGAGGGGCCGGGACGCCACAGCGAGGACCCGCAGTCCCCGCGAAGCCATGTCGGTGAGCGCAGCTTCCGCGTCGTCGACGACGGTACCGGGGTTCGTGCATCGCGGCAGCACTGCGTCCGGAGCGCCTTTGAGCAGGAGAGTCTCCCCTACGATCACAGATTCCCGTCGCCGACGCGGATCGAAGGCGTAGCGGCGTCGGATCGTGGCGCTCGGCAGCGTGCCGTGCGCGGTGCGGGCCGCAAACGCGACGATGGCCGCTTCCATCGGGTCACCGACGGGCAGCCAGTCGTCGTTCTCGAGATCGATACCACCCTGGGAGGCCGCCGCCGCGGCGAATCCGGCCAGGGCGGCAGCATCGAGCGCATCCGGAGATCCGGTGAGGTCGCCGACGGGGTCGTAACCTTCGCCGTGGACGGTGACCGTCCCGGCGGCCGTCCACGCTTCGACGAC
The DNA here is from genome assembly GCF_036327435.1 of Rhodococcus chondri. Classification (NCBI taxonomy): domain Bacteria; kingdom Bacillati; phylum Actinomycetota; class Actinomycetes; order Mycobacteriales; family Nocardiaceae; genus Rhodococcus; species Rhodococcus chondri. The sequence goes on from NZ_JAUZMZ010000030.1 coordinate 9,626, forward strand.
GTTCATCCGGTTCTCGGTGAGCGTTCCGGTCTTGTCGGTACAGATGAACGTCGTCGAGCCCAGGGTTTCGACGGCATCGAGGTTGCGGACGATCGCGTTCGCGCGGGCCATACGCTGCGCACCCATTGCCAGCGACAAGGTGACCGTGGGCAGCAGCCCTTCCGGGACGAGTGCCACCGTGATGCCTACCGCGAACAGGAAACTGTCTTGCAAGGAAATGCCGACCAGCACTGCGATGGCGAAGAATACGATCCCGACCGTCACCGCCCCGAACGCGAGCAGACGCACGAGGCGGTGGATCTCGAGGGCCAGCGGCCCCGCCCGGCGCCGGGTGGAGGTGGTCAGCGCCGCGATCTCGGCGAGCCGTGTGCGGGCTCCCGTCGCGGCGACAGTGCCCTCGGCCTGACCGTCGACGACGAACGTGCCGGCGAACACCGACTCCCCTGAACTCCGCAGAACGGGTTCGCTTTCACCTGTGAGAGTCGATTCGTCGAATCGGCCGCGTGCGGTCATCGTCAAGGTGAGATCGGCAGGCACGCGGTCGCCGCCGGTAAGCACCACTTCGTCGCCGACGACGAGGTCGCGAGTGTCGACGGTGCGCATTCGACCGTCGCGGCGCACGACAATCAGGGCGGGCAGCAGTGCGTCGAGGCGTTCGGCAGCCTTCTCGGCACGTTCTTGCTGCACGAACGCGAACAGGCCGTTGATGAGGATTACCACGATCACGGCGATCCCGAGTTCCGGTAGGCCCGCGACGAACGCCAGGACGGCCGCCAGCCACAGAAGCAGCGCGAAGAAGTGGGTGAGCTGCGACAGCAGACTGCGCCACCACGGATGTCTCCGAGGTTCAGGAAGACGATTCGGACCGTCATGCCGCAACCGGGCGGAGGCCTCGGCTTCGGTCAGTCCCGGATTCCCTGCGAGCGACTGCTCCCGCACCACGCACATCACCTCCGATGAACAGTGAGCCCGCAGGCCGTTACCGTCAGATCATCCCGCGGGCCGGACGGTAGTGACGGCTTTGTCGATCATTTCTGTCGACGCACCATTTCCGGCGGCGAATGCGAAGACGGGCACCATCGTTGTCACCGACAACCGATCTGCGGTACCGGTCGGCAGTTAAGGTCGAGAACACGGGAGCGACGAGGAGGCCAAGCAGTGACCGAGCGACAGCGCGACGAACTGCGACGCATCGCCCGGGAGAATTTCGGCTGGGACGCTCTCCGTCCCGGACTGCTCGAGGCCATGGAATCGCTGCTCGCCGGACGCGACGTACTCGCGGCGATGCGCACCGGGTACGGCAAGTCCGCGATCTACCAGGTCGCAGGCGCGATGATCGACGGCATCACCGTCGTCGCGTCACCGCTCATCGCGTTGCAGCACGACCAGGTGGCCGGCATCGAAGCCGCCGACGACGCGCCAATCGCCTTGGCCGTGGACTCGACCCTGGGCGCCCGCGGTATCGAGCAAGCGTGGAAACTCGTCGCTGCCAACGGCGCCGAGTATCTGTTCCTGTCGCCGGAGCAGCTCGCGAGGGACGAAGTGCTCGAGCGTCTCGCCGCCGCGGACGTGTCCCTCTTCGTTGTCGACGAGGCGCATTGCGTCGCCGCGTGGGGTCACGATTTCCGCCCCGATTTCCTGCGGCTCGGTACGGCAATCGAGGCTCTCGGACACCCACCGGTGCTCGCGCTCACCGCGACCGCGTCCCCGCCGGTGCGCGAAGAGATCTTCACGCAGCTGCGAATGCGCGATCCCGTCGTCGTCGCAACCGGTTTCGACCGTCCGAACGTGCACCTCGGTGTGCGGCGCTTCGTGCGTGAGATCGACAAGCAACGCGGCGTGCTCGACTCGGTCGCTGCGTTCACGGGCCCGGGCCTGGTGTATGTCGCGACCCGCAGAGACGCGGAGTTCTACGCTCGGCGGCTCACCGAGCGTGGAGTCGCGGCCGCGGCGTATCACGGCGCGATGCGCGCGGCCGACCGCACCCTCGTGCACGAGAGATTCCGCGAGGGCCACTACAGGGTGATCGTCGCGACGTCCGCGTTCGGCATGGGAATCGATATTCCGGGAATCCGGTTCGTGCTGCACGAGTCGGTGCCCGAATCACTGGACAACTATTATCAGGAGATCGGGCGGGCGGGCCGCGACGGCGAACCGGCACGAGCCCTGTTGTGCTACCGGCCCGAAGACCTTGCCCTGCGGCATTTCTTCGCTGCACGCAATCCCCGCCCCGAGGTTCTGCGCCGGGTATACGAGGTGTTGTCGTCGACGCCCGTGCCTGCGCGTGAACTGCGTGAGGTTCTGAACATGCGTGCGCGCACCCTCACCAACGCCCTCAATCTGCTCGAGCAGGCCGGGGCAGTGCGGTCGACCGCGGAGGGGTTCGCGTCGATGTCGATCCCGACCGACGCCGCGGTCGCGGCGGCCGTGCACGACGAGGAGGTCGGGGAGCGCATGGATCGTTCTCGCGTCGACATGATGCGCGGCTACGCGGAAACATCCGGGTGCCGTCGACAATTCCTGCTCGGATACTTCGGCGAGCACATCGCACAGCCGTGCGCCAATTGCGATGTCTGCCAATCCGTTCGGGAACGGGAAGATTCGCGCCCGGCGATCGGATCACCATTCGCGATCGATACACCGGTCACACACGATGTGTGGGGTGACGGCATCGTGACGCGCGTCGAGGACGACCGCATCATCGTGTTGTTCACCGAGCAGGGGTACCGGACCCTCTCACTGAAGTCACTCGCCGCAGCGCATCTTCTGCACGTGAAGCCGGTCGATGCGACTCCGATGGGCCGCTGATCCACATCCTGAAAGGTATGACGTATGGCTGCGATGGACCCGTTGGACGTTCTGATGATGACAGCCGAGGAACTGTCGAATCCGATGCACATCACAGCGCTGCTGATCGTCGCGCCCCCGGCGGATGCCGGGCCTCGTTTCGCCGACGAATTCTATCGGGCATGCCGCGCCGTGACCGCCGCCGACCTCGATCCCCGGCTGCGTCGTCGTCCGCATCGGGGTGTCGACACGGGCGGGGTGTGGGTGTGGCGGGACGTCGACGACATCGACATGAACGGGCATGTGCACCGGTGGTCGCTGCCGGCCGACGCGGACGGTGACGCGTTGTGGTCGCTGGTCGGCGAATTGCATGCCGCCCCGCTCGACTGGTCGCGGCCGATGTGGGAGGCGCACCTGATCGACGGACTCGACGGGGGCCGGGTCGCGCTGCTGATGAAGGTGCACCATTCGGTGGTCGACGGGATCGCGGGAATCCGGCTGATCGAGTCGTGGCTGACCGAAGACCCGTCGCGGCGCTCGATGCGGCTCTTCTCGGCCGAACCTCGCGACGCCGACGCACACGAGGACGCGCCTGTGCAGGCCGGTACTTCCCGGGGTCTGCCGAACCCGTTCGCGTGGGCGCGGTCCACGGTCGGGGCCGCGGTGTCCGGCGCGGACTTTGCGCTGAAGGTCGCGCAGAGCCAGGTGGACAACGTCGTTCAGGCGCTGATCGGAAATTCGGCAGCGCTGCCGTTCTCGGCGCCGCGTACGCGGTTCAACGGCAGATTGGATGCCGGACGATCGGTCGCGTGCGCCGGAGTGGAACGCTCTCGGATCTGCGCTGTCAGCGAAGCCACCGAGACGACCAGGAACGATGTGATCACCGCCGTGATCGCCGGGGCGCTGCGCGCCTGGCTGTCCGCGCACGACGAGATGCCGGACGAATCGCTGGTGGCGATTTGCCCCATCACGGTCCGTGCCCGAGACGACAACGGCGGAGGTGCCAATGCGTTCGGTGTGGCGCTGTGCGCCCTCGGCACCGACGTGGAGGATCCGGCCGAGCGGCTCGCCGTCGTCGCGCGATCGATGTCGGAGGCGAAGCAACGGGTTTCCGGTTTCGGGTCGGGCCCGTCGCTGCTGGTGGCGTTGCCGGCAATCGCGCCGACGCTGCTGCTGCCACAGATCCCCTTCGTCCCCACACCGCGTCCGGCGTTCAACCTGGGGATTTCGAACGTGCCCGGGCCGCGCAACGAACTGTATTGGAACGGTGCGCATGTCGAGGCGATCTACCCTGTGTCGACGATCTACGACGGTCTCGGTCTGAACATCACCGTCTGCTCCTACTCGGACCGGTTCGATATCGGATACGTCGCGGGCAGGGACCAGATGCCCGACATCGCGGCGTTGATCGAGTTCACCGAACGATCGTTGTCCGAACTCGAGGATGCGGTACTTATTGCGTCGTAGCAGCGCGTCGAATCGGGCGAAAGCGGCAGATCGTTGCAATGATCGACTCGTTCGATCCGCGAACGGCGTCACGGAGACCGGCGCTCCGGGCGCTACGCAGGGCAGGAGACGACGAGTGACGACGGACAGTGACACACCCACGACCCGCTCACGCCATACGGGACGATGGATCCTCATCGGCATCGCGGTGATCCTGGCGATCACCGTGCTCGCGTTCACGTTCAGTCCGACGCCGGGGGCACTCGTGGTGCGCGCGGTGTTCGAGCGGGATGCCCACGAGGCCACCGTGAAGCTCGACGAAGGTGCTCCGGCAACCGACCTCACGCGGGATCTGCAGTATCGCGAGGGGGACGCCGACGCATATCTCGACGTGTACACACCGACCGGAAATACCGATACGTTGCCGACGATCGTCTGGACACACGGCGGCGCCTGGCTTGCGGGCAACCGCACAAACTACGACGGCTACTACCGGCGTCTGGCGGACGCGGGGTTCACGGTGGTTTCCGTCGGTTACTCACTCGCTCCGGGACATCGCTACCCGACGGCGGTACATCAACTCAACGACGCCCACGCGTATCTGCTGGCACACGCCGACGAGTTGCACATCGATCCCGACCGCATCGTGCTGGCGGGGGATTCGGCGGGTGCTCAGCTGTCGGCGCAACTCGCGACGGGGATCACCGATCCCGGTTACGCGACGACGCTCGCGCTCGAGCCTGCCCTGAAACCGCAACAACTGCGCGGGGTTGTCCTCAACTGCGGGATCTACAACGTGCCTGCCATGGAAGGTGGGCACGGTCTGATCGGATGGGGTGTGCAGCAGGCACTCTGGGCGTATACCGGTGCGCGCGATTTCGGGTCGTCGGAGGCTGCGCGCCAGATGTCGGCGCTGTTCGCCGTCACGGCGGAGTTCCCGCCGACCTTCGTCACCGGCGGCAACGCCGATCCGCTCACCGCAACACAGTCCAGGCCACTGGCCGACAAGCTCACCCGGCTCGGGGTCGAGGTCGACGCACTGTTCTACCCGGACGACCACACTCCGGAACTCTCGCACGAGTACCAATTCGATCTGTCGACACAGGACGCCCGCACCGCACTGGACCGAACGATTTCTTTCGTCGGTTCGGTCACCGGCTGACCGGTCGTGCGGCACGGGCGCCGTGCGTTCAGCCGCGCGTTCTGGCCACCGCCAGCGAGGCGAGACCGAGCACTGCGCTGAGGAACATCGCCAGAGCCATCGGGACGGCGGTGTCTTCGCCTGCGATTCCCACGAGTGGTGCGACGATCGCCGCGAGCAGGAACTGCAGGGCACCCAGGATCGCGGAACCGGTGCCCGCGGCGTGGCGGACCTGTTCGAGGGCGATGGTGGCGGCATTCGCGATCACGAGTCCGAGGCTCGACACCGCGAGGAACAGCAGCACCACGGTGATCCACAGCGCCGGGCCGAGTAGCGCGTTGAGGCCGAACAGCGCCGACCACACCACGAGCAGGACGAGACCCGCGCGGAGCAGTTTGTGCAGGGTGGTGCGGCCGAGCAGCTTGGCGTTGACGATGTTCGCGGCGGTGAGTCCTGCGGCGTTCAGCGCGAAGGCGAGGGTGAACCACCCCGTGGACAGGTCGTGGATCTCCTGCATGACGAAGGGCGACGCGGAGATGTATCCGAAGAGCACGCCGAAGACGAAACTAGATATATAATCATATATACATCGTCGAATATCATGATGTCGTGTCGAGCTCGGGTGAAATCACAGACGACGGGGTGCGCCGTCTTGCCGACAGCGTCCGCACCCTGGTCTGGACATTGCAGCGGTTCGGGGAGCGAGAAGCCGGCCTGACCGGACTCTCGCAATCCGAGATCGAGGTCCTGCGCATCCTGTTCGATCACCCCGGCGCGACCGTGTCCGACGTCGCACGACTGCTGGGCTTGCAGAGCAGCAACGTCAGCGCGACGGTGCGCAGCATGACCCAGCGGGGTCTGGTCACCCGCACCGCCAATCCGCGTGATCGCCGGTCGTACCACCTGCACCGCACAGCGCTCGCCGAGCGCAACGGCGACATGATCCGTCACATGTGGACCACGGGCGTGCGACGACTGCTGTCCGAAATCGACCCCGACGACGCCGCTGCGCTGGTCGACGTGGCTCCCCTGCTCGAACGGCTCACCCGGCTGTCCGACGAACGCCCCGTGCCCGCCGAGCCGATACCTCACGTCGGAGCCGTCGATCCGCGAGGATGAGGAAATGCGCTCCCCCCTTCCGGACTACCTGACCGAAGTGCTCGACGCCTGCACCGACGGCAGCGGGACCCTCGCCGACTACATTCCGGAGCTGGCCAACGTCGACCCCGACAGATTCGCGCTGTCGCTGGTGACCGCGGAGGGAACCACATACAGCGCCGGCGACGACAACCATGTCTTCACGATTCAGTCGATCTCCAAGCCGTTCGTATACGGCCTGGCTCTGGAGAAGCGCGGTTTCGAGGCGGTGCTGGGCAAGATCGATGTGGAGCCTTCCGGTGAAGCGTTCAACGAGATCTCGCTCGAACGGGATTCCGGCCGCCCACTGAACCCGATGATCAACGCCGGCGCGCTCACCGCCCACGCGCTGGTGGCCGACGCGGACTCACCCGGGACGGCGATCGAAGAGATTCGGGCACTCCTGTCGGCGCTGGCGGGACGCGAACTCGATATCGACGAGAAGGTCGCCGCGTCCGAGATGCAAACCACCTACCGCAACGTCGCTATCGCGAATCTTCTTCGCGGCTATGAGATTTTCTGCGACGATCCCGACGAGGTGGTCGCCGGATATGTGCGACAGTGCTCGGTCGACGTCACCACCACCGATCTTGCAATGATGGCCGGTACGCTCGCGAGCGGTGGCATTCAGCCGCGCACCGGAGTTCAGATCTTCTCGAGGCCGGTGGTGCGGCAGGTGCTGTCCGTCATGGCGACGTGTGGCATGTATGACGCTGCCGGAGACTGGCTTTCGACGATCGGGATCCCGGCCAAGAGCGGGGTATCCGGTGGGCTGATCGGAGTTCTCCCGGGACAGTTGGGAATTGCCGCCTACTCGCCGCGACTCGACGAGCACGGCACCAGCGTGCAGGGCGTTGCGGCATTCGAGCGACTGTCGCGGGACATGAATCTGCATCTGATGGACGCGCCGATGGTCGCGCACTCCGCGCTACGCCGCCGCCAGGTGTACGGCGAAGGTTCCGACGCTGTCACGCTTCTCGAATTGGAAGGCGACATCCAGTTCACGAATACCGAGCAGATCGTGCATGCCGTGGTCGATGAACCGGTGACCACACCGCACGTCGCGATCGACCTGACCCTCGTACGCACGGTGTTGCCGGTGGGCCGCCGAATGCTCCTCGAACTGATGCGGCGGCTACACGTCGACGGAATCGATGTCGTGCTGATCGATCCCGACGGGGACCTACCCGACCCGGATGCCGGAAACGGGTACCGGCCGCGGGTCGTCCGTTGCCTCGAGGAACCGCGCGAATCGAGGTGACGGTCAGGTGGCCCGCTGCATCGCGCGGACTGCGGCGACCACACCGCCGTCGACCAGCAGGTCGGTGCCGGTGATGAAACCGGACCCGGGGTCGAGGAGAAACGCTGCTGCGCTCGCGATGTCGTCTGGGGTACCGAGACGTTTGGTTGCCGACATGGCGATCATGCCGCGCATACGCTGCCCCGACTCCCCGGAGAGTTCCTGCTGACCCATCGGCGTGGAGATCACCCCGGGGCTGATCGAGTTGATGCGCGCGCCGCGTTCGCCCCAGGCGGCGGCAGCAGCCTGTACCCGCAATACGTTCGCGCGCTTGGCCAGTGCGTACGCCGCCCCGGGATTGCCGAGTGCTTCGGGTTCCAGGAACGAGAGCGCAAGCAGATCGTCGGTCGGAGTCGCGGCGAGCACGCTCTCCTGATCGGCGGTGAATCCCACCATGTGCCCGCCCATGCTGGCGATGACGACGCCGGCGCCTCCGTCCGCGACCACGCGGCCGAACTCGTCGAGCACGATTGCCACTCCCAGCAGGTCGACCCGCAGGATCGCTTCGGTCGGTGCCTGTTCCGGAGACAGCCCTGCCGTATGCGCGACATGGGTGACGCGCCCGAGTGCTGCGGCGGCATCCGCAAGAGACACCACCGAGCCGCGATCGGAGACGTCGACGACCCGGGCGGTCACGTTGTGCCCTTCGCCGCGCAGCGTCTCGGCGGCGGCGTCCAGGGTGGTCTCGTCGAAATCGGCGAGTACGAGGGCGCGGCCGCTACCCACTCGGCGGGCGATGGCAAGGCCCATGCCGCCCACGCCGATAACGACAACGACGTCCGTGCCCATCTGCAACTCCCACCGTAAGATTTTCGGGACGCTCGGATCCTAGGGGAACGGACGACCCTGTGGCGGAGATCCGCAGGAGCAGTCGAGTTGTGCGAGTGGCTGGTGTGGCCGTACCGGGCCGACAGGCTGGCGTGGGTGTCACCTTGTGGGCTACGGTGTCTCGCGGTGTGCCAGAAGACCGGTCGGCGGAGCATTGTCGTACCAACGAGAGAAGATCCATTCATGCCGTTCACCTGTGAATATCCTGCGACTTCCGGTCACAGCCCGGTAGGCGGGTGACCCGGATGCTCACTCGATCCCCATATCGCTGCCCCGGAGACGACAGCGTCATCCACCACGCGTGCACCGGGATGTTGTCGCACTGGACCGGTCCCGTCGATGGTCATGTCGCGCGCACCTCCCTCGGCGACACGTACCTTCTGGGCGTCGGCCCGGCTACCGGGCGGCCCGTCGTGGTCCTGGCCGGTGGAGATCTCCCGGCGGCCGGACTGCGCGCTTTGGCCGAACAGTTCGACCCCGCCCACCGGGTATTCCTCGTCGACCTTCCCGGTTTGCCGGGCGCCAGCGCCGGCACCCGGCCCGAGTCGCACATCCACACCGCCTACGGCCGCTGGCTGACGGAGGTGTTCGATGCGCTGGGCATCGCGCACGCGCCCGTCATCGCGCTGGGGTGGTCGGCATCGGTGGCGGCCGCCGTCTCCGACGTCGAACGCATCGACAAGCTGGTACTCGCTGCACCGCTGGGCATCGTTCCCCGCGCGCGATGGAACCGTGCGCTGATCCCGGGCCTGCAGTGGCGTAACGAGCCGAGTCTCGAGAACACCGACCGATACCTGCGCGCGCTGGGTGGAGAGGGCTTCGAACCCGACGATCTCACGCTGCGCTGGTCGTGCCGGGTGGGGGCGTACTGCACTTCGATGGCAGGCATGCCGCGCGTCGGACGGTCGTTGTGGCGGCGGTGGCGCGACCGGCCGGTGGAGGTCGTGGTCGGCGAGCAGGATCCTGTCGTGCAGGCTGCCGCGCTTCGCCGCGTCACCGACGATATCGGTGCGCAGCTGCGTGTTCTTCCGGGCGTCGGACATCTCGTTGCCCTGGAAGCACCCGCTGTCCTGGCCGACGGCATCTACGCACCCCTGCCCTGATCCCGGCCCGCGGGCGGCACTGTGTCCTATGTCGCACTCGAAATCGCATCGGGCAGTGGTAGACAGCGAAGAAACTGAGTTTCTGTGCGGCGTCGACGATGGTTCAGGTCGTGGGTCGCGCATCCACGCCGCCGGATCGATCGGTCGTCCGGCATGCACGGAAGGATCGGCATGCTCTTCGCTTCCCTGTTCACCCTCGCCGGCCGCGGTAAGCCGAGTCGCGAGACCGCAGAACAGTCGACCCCGACCGCCGACTCTCTGCGCGTCACCGCTTCGGCGCTGCGAGCGTGGGCGCACGAGACGGACGTCGACGGCAGGGGCCGGCAGCCGTCGCACACAGTCGAGCATTGAGTCGACCACCGCATCCCGAGGCGCACAGCAGGGAACGCGTTCGTGTTCTCGGATGACGCTCCCCCTCATCGACGGCTCGGCCTCCTGGCCGCCGTCGCGCTGGGGGGTCTCGCCGGGACCGGTGCTCGCTATGCGCTCGGTTCCGTTTATCCGGCGGCACCAGGTACGTGGCCGTCGGCAACGTTCGGAATCAACATCGTGGGAGCCTTCGCGCTCGGGATACTGCTCGAGTCGCTGGTCCGTTCCGGTCCGGACACCGGGCGCCGCCGGTTGGTGCGCCTGGCTGCCGGGACCGGGGCGCTGGGCTCGTTCACCACGTACAGCGCTCTCGTCCTCGACGTGAACCTGCTGGTGCGCGACGGCCACCCGGCGCTCGCCACGGTATACGCCGGGGTATCTGTGCTTGCCGGTGTGATCGCCGCCGCCGCCGGTATCGCCGCGGGCGCCAAGTTCGACCGGCGCCGCCGGAAGGACATCGGGTGACGGCGCTGTGGGTATCGCTGGCCGGAAGTCTGGGAGCCGTCGCGCGATTCGTTCTCGACGGTGAGATCCGCCGCCGGGTCCGCTCGAACTTCCCGTGGGGCACGCTGGCCGTCAATGTGAGCGGGTCGTTTCTGCTCGGGCTTCTCGTGGGTGTGGTGGTCTTCCACGATGCGGACCCCGGGCTCGAGATCGTGCTCGGCGCGGGGTTCTGCGGCGGCTACACCACATTCAGTGCGGTGAGCGTCGAGGCGGTGCAGTTGATCCGGCAGAGGCGTCGACGTGAGGCGATCTTCGACCTCGCGGGCACGCTGGCATTGGCGCTCGCAGGGTGTGCGCTGGGGCTGGGACTTGCCGCCTGGTCGGGCTGAGCATCGCAGTGCCGACCGCGGGTTGCGGTGCCGGACTGCCCCCGACGGGCTTCATCAGTCCGGCACCGCAGGCACGGCACCGATGCTCACGGACGTGGTCCGTGCGGCCGCGAAGGCGCCGGACAGCCCTGACAGGTCGGTGTGACCCGTGGTTACGGATCAGCAACAACCGTATGCGAACATCACGAAAAGGTCACGCCCTCCGCCGGGCGGAGGCGGATCGGTCCCGCGAGGAAATGTGTGGCCTATGGCACTTCACCAGCGGCTGGGTGCCGGCTGCAGACCGGTCGGTATCGAAGTGCGATGTGATAACCATCACATGCTGTCTGCATGATCGCGCGGTCATTCCATGAGGGTGCTCGGGTGGCTCACGCCGCGGAGGCGTAGCAGTCGATCAGGACCGATCGCGCCCCCGTGTGGGCGAGCAGTTTCCGTAGAGGCCCGCCGTGAAGCAGTTGGCGGTCCAATTCCCGCTGGCCGATCTCCCCGCCGTCCGCGCTGACGAAGATCTCGCCGGTCTCCGTGCTGCGAGCGCCGAGAATCAGCAGGCGCTCCTCGTCGACGGGGTGGACCGGTACGTCCTCGCAGTCCGCCACCTCGCCGACGAGCAGCGCGACATAGTCACGCTCGTCCTCGTCGTCGTGGTACGCGAGCAGGCGTCCGTGCACCACGTCGGGCGGTAGTTCGCGGTCGAGCGTCATGCCCGAGTGTGCACCGTGGCCCGGATGATCGGTCGGATCCGATGCGGGAGCGAACCGCTCGTGTGGCAAGGGCACTCGCCGCGAGGTCCAGCTGAAGTGGGCTTCACCGCTTGCATACATGACACTTGCGCCTCCTCGAGGTTTCCCGGCGAGGTTCCCGGGCATTCTCTTTCCCTGAGTGTGCACCCGAGGTCCGACAACCTTTATGCCTTCGAGGATACGCTGAATCTGTATCTGGAGTTTATATAAATTGAGCCGGGTACACTCAACTATTTCTCCCTGAGGCCCGGCGAGACGAGCGCTCGGCGCGCGATCGCAAAGAACACCAGCACCACGATCGAGCACACAGCCGCGAGCGCCGCTCCGCCGACCACGAGCGTGTAGTCGCTGCGCGCGAGTCCGTCGACGATCGGACGACCCACACCTCCGAAACTGACGGCGGCGGCGATCGTCGCGGTCGCCACGATCTGGACGGCCGCGGTTCGCATGCCGACGAGGATCAGTGGAAGTGCCACGGGAAGCTGGGCGCGCAGCAGCATCTGTTTCCGGGTCATCCCCATTCCACGGGCCGCATCGGTCAGCGCCGGATCGACGCCTCGGATGCCTTCGTACGAGTTCAGCAGGATCGGCGGGACGGCCAGCGCGACCAGCGGCACCAGGATCGGCACCAACCCGATTCCGTAGAGCACCACGAGCAGGACCAGCAGCCCGTAGGTCGGCAGTGCCCGGGCAGAATTCGCGACCAGGGTCACCACGATGCCGCCGCGGCCGGTGTGCCCGGTCCACAGTCCGAGCGGGAAGGCGACGATGATCGCGAGTGCCAGTGCCAGCAGCGTGTAGCCGAAGTGTTCGAGCAGGCGGGCGGGAATCCCGTCGGCGCCGGACCAGTTCGCCGCGGTCCCGAAGTACTCGGTCAGGTAGTGCAGCAGGGTCGTCACCGCTCTGCCCCCTTCGTTCGCCGTAACCACGGCGTGACGAGCCACTGCGCAAAGAGCAGCAGCGCGTCCACGACGAGCGCCATCACGATGGTCGCCACGATGCCTGTGACGGCCAGATCGACGCGGTTCAACTGCACCGACGCGGTGAAGAGCGAGCCGAAAGCACCCATCCCGATCAGCGCACCGACGCTCACCATGCTGATGTTCGCGACCGTCGCCACACGCAGCCCCGCCAGCACCGCGGGAACCGCCAGGGGAAGATCCACCGTGAGAAGCCTGCGGCGCCCGGAGAACCCCATGGCAATTGCGGATTGCCGCACGCTGTCCGGCACCGCGCGCAGACCGTCGACGACATTCGGGATCAGTCCCGACAGGGTGTACACGGCCAGCGGGATGATCACGGTGGTACGGCTGATTCCGGTGAAAGCGATCAGAAGTACGAAAAACGCCAGGGACGGAATGGAATACAGCACGCTCGACGCCGCCAGCACCGGCGGATAGAGCCGGGCCCATCGGACACACGCGAGGCCCAGCGGCAAGGCGACGACGAGCCCGAGCAGCGACGCGCCCAGCGCCATCACCAGATGATCGGCGAGCAACTCGGTGAAGGTGCCGAGATACCCGGGGATCCCGAGGTTCACGACATCTTCCGCAGCGTGCCGGAGCGACTCCGGCCGTGGTGCTGCGTACGGATCACGGCCGCAACCTGTTCGCCGCTGATCACCCCGAGCACACATCCACTCTCGTCGACGGCCACAGCATGACCGGCCGGGGACAGAACCGCCGCGTCGAGTGCCGTGCGGACCGAATCACGCCCGGGCACGAAGGCGCGGCCGGGAGGCATCAGCTCTCCGGCAAGGTCCTGGGGGACAGCGCCGGTGCGGGAGTCGAACCAGCCGAGCGGACGGCGTGCGTCGTCGGTGACCAGCAGCCACCGCTCATCGGACCGCGAGACGGCGTCCGCGTCCCCCGCGGCGACGACCGGTTCGGTGCGCAGCGGCAGGTCTCCGGACGGGAAGAACGACAGCAGACGGACGCCGCGGTCGACGCCGAGGAACCCGGCGACGAAATCGTCGGCAGGCGTCGTGAGGAGTTCTTCCGGGGTCGCATACTGCGCCAGGACACCACCCGGGCGCAGCACGGCAACGCGGTCGCCCAGGGTGATGGCCTCGTCGATGTCGTGTGTGACGAGCACTATCGTCTTGGCGAGCACCGACTGCAGACGTAACAGCTCCTGTTGCAGCTCTTTTCGCACCACCGGGTCGACGGCGGAGAACGGTTCGTCCATCAGCAGGATCGGAGGGTCGGCAGCGAGGGCTCGCGCGACCCCGACGCGCTGCTGCTGACCCCCCGACAGCTGTGCGGGGTACCGGCCCGCGAGCTCCTCCCCGAGTCCGACCCGTTCGAGTACTTCGAGTGCGGTGGCCCGTGCCTGTTTCCGGGATCGGCCGAGCAGGCGGGGCACCGTCGCGACATTGTCGACGACGGTGCGGTGGGGAAACAGGCCGGCGTGCTGGATGACGTATCCGATACCCCGCCGAAGGATCTGCGGATCCTGGTCGCGGACGTCGCTGCCGTTGACGAGAACCCGGCCGCGCGTCGGCTCCGCCATCCGGTTGATCATCCGCAACGAAGTCGTTTTACCGCACCCGGACGGCCCGACGAAGACGGTGAGCGTCCCGGTGGGCACCTCGAGGTCGAGACCGTCGACCGCGACGGTGCCGTCGGGATACCGCTTTTCGCCGCCGTCGAATGTGATCACTGCGTGCTGCCGTGTCTAGTTGAGGCCGTTGGCCTGCAACCATTCCTGGGCGACGACGTCGATGTCGCGTCCGTCGGTGACCACCTGGCCGACGAGGTCGATCAGCGTCTCGGTGGTCAGTTGAGCGGTCACCTCGTCGATGACCGCGACATTTTCGTCGGTGAGATCGTCGCGGTGGACCAGCGGGGTGACATTCTGGGCTCCGAACACCGATTCGGGGTCTTCGAGGGCCACAAACGGTTTCGTGTCCAACGACGGGTCGGTGGTGAAGATGTTGGCGACCCCGATGGTGCCGTCCTCGAGGGCGCGGACGGTGATCGGACCGCCGGCGTCGGTGGGGGTGAACGCGCGGAACTCGACTCCGTAAACCTCTTTCAGCCCGACGACGCCCTGCTGCCGGGTCGCGAACTCCGGAGGTCCGCCGAGGACGAGCTCGCCGGCGACGGGTGCCAGGTCGGTGATGCTCGACAGGTTGTATCGGTCGGCGGTTTCCTGGGTGACGACGAGTGCGTCCTTGTTCTCGCCGGGTGCAGACTCGAGGATTGCCAGACCGGCCGGAAGTGACTCGCGAAGAGCCGCATTCACATCCTCGGTGGTGGCGGCGGGGTTATCGGGATCGACACGTGCGAGCAACGCACCGTTGTATTCGGGCAGCACCGTGATTCCGCCGGAGGCCACCTGATCGAAGTAGATCTCGCGGCTGCCGATGTTGAACTGCCGCTTCACCTGCGCGTCGGTGGTTTCCAGTGCCTGCGCATAAATTTCGGCCAGTAGCACGTTCTCCGGGAAGTTCGCGGATCCGACGACGATCTCGCCGGACCCGCCGCCCTGATCCGCGAGTGGGTCTTCGGTCTCGCTTCCCGAACATCCGGCCACGGCAATGGCAGCGGTCGACAGGATCACAACGGCACGCGCGAATCGCTTCACGGATTTCTCCCTCGACGGGTGGTCGGCCAGACGACTCTATCCCGGTATCCGCCGACCACGCCGGATTTGCCGCCGATGCGCCCGGCCGCTCCGGGACCGCCCCCGCCGATCCGAGTATCAGTCGTGGTCGCGCAGCCGCCAGCGATCCTGTGTGTGGCCACGCCGGATTCCCGGACTGGTGCTCGGCCCCGATCCCACCGGCTGCGGCGGTCGGGCCGTGCGTTCCCATCCCCCCGTGCTGGGTTCGGGCGTATGCGCACCGCCGTGCTCATGCGCATACGCCGGAGCCGGGTAGGACTCGGTGCGATACGGATCCGCCTCGTAGGGCTCGGCCTGGTACGGCTCCTCCGCATAACGCGCGTCCTGGTACGGCTCCGTCGCGTAGGACTCTGCGTCGGACCACGCGGCCACCGGCGGCTCGGAGTTGTACGGCTCACCGGCAAACTGATCGTCGGCGTATTCGTTCGTCGATTCGGCCGGAGGATTCGGGAGTCGGCGGGGCCGGTCGATCTGGAACTGATCCACCGCATGACCGGTGCCCTCGAGCAGTTTGGTCGGCAGGTAGATGCTGGCCGTGATGCCCGCATTGGTCGCGGAGTCGAACGTCGGCCGCAGGCGCACCGTGATGCCGTGCCGAGATGCCAAGCGCGCCACCACGAACAGGCCCATTCGTCGTGCTGCGCCCGTTCCGGCCTCGCTGTCGGTGCCGAGTCGTGCGTTGATCTCGGTCAGTTCGTCGGCGGGGATACCGATTCCGCGATCGGCGATTTCGAGCAGCAGTCCACCGTCGACAGCGCGGGAGAACGCGAACGCCACCGTGCTGTCGGGTGGGGAGGCGCGCAGGGCGTTGTCGAGCAGCTCGGCCACGAGATGAACGACGTCGCTGACGGCGCTGCCGACCAGATTGCCTTCCGGCGCATTGCCGAAGTTCACCCGCTGATAGTTCTCGACCTGGGAGACCGATGCGCGGAGCACGTCGCCGAGCGGTGTGTCCGGGATCCGGCCCAGGCGCTGACGGGTGCCGGCGAGGACGAGCAGCGAATCGCCGGTGCGCCGCATGCGTGCTGCGAGGTGGTCGAGGGCGAACAGGTTCTGGAGCCGGGTGGGGTCTCGTTCTTCGTGCTCGAGCGAATCGATCAGCGCGAGCTGCTGCTCGACGAGGGTTTTGTTACGCCGAGCGAGGGTTTCGAGCATCTCGTTGACCTGGCGGCGCAGTTGCGCCTGCTCGCCGGCGAGCCGCAGGGCGCCCTCGTTCATGTTGTCGATGGCCCGGGCGACCTCACCGATCTCTTCCGTCGTGTGGACGCGTACCGGCTCGAGGGCCACGCTCTCGATGTCGGCGCCGTCCTTGATCGCGGTGATCGCCTGGGGAAGTCCCTGTTCGGCCGCGCGCAGGGTGTCGTTGCGGAGCCGGCGCATCGGGCGGACCAGCGACATTGCGACCAGCACGGCCAGGGCGAGCGCGAGGGTGAGCACCACGGCAACACCGATGGCGTTCTTGAGCGCCTCGTTGCGGGCGTCGGAGGCGAGGCCGTCGAGGATGCCGACGACGCGCGTGGCAGCGTTGCCGACACCCTCGTTGTAGATCATGAGGCTGGCGAACAAGGAGTTGCGCAGTGCGCCGAGGTCACCCGTGGTCTGGAGGTTCGCGGTCAGGGCTCGCCGGTTCTCGACCTCGGCGGTGAGGGCTTGCTGTTCTTCGCGAGTCGAGAACGAGTCGCCGAGGACGGAGAGTTTCGCGGATTCGGACGCCAGGGCGTGGTTCCACATGAGCTCGGCGCCGTCGATGCCCTGCTGCAGCGCAGAGTATGCAATGACCTGGTTGAGGATCGTCCACTGTGTGGTCCACGTATCGAGGAGGGTGGTGCCCTGCTCGAGTACTTCGATGTTCCCGGTGAGATTGAGGATGGTGCGGAACGCCTTCGACAGCAGAGTGACGAACGCATCCGCGCGCTCACCTGCGACGAGAGGGGTCATCGTCCCGGCCGACGCGCTGTCCAGCAGGCTACGGCCTTCGCTGAGAATCTGGGTCAGGAGCCGCTTCGTGTCCGGGTCCAGGTCGCCGGAGTCGACGTGACGCGCGAGCGTGCTCTCGGTTTCCGCCACGATGGCCTCACCGTTGTCCGTGGGGAGCCCGATGATGGTGGCTGCCGCCGCGCCGGCGACACCGGTGCTGAAGTTGGCGAGCGTCGGCAGGATCGAGACCTGTTCGGCCTGAGATTGGTAATGCTGGGATTCGTCGAAAAGGTCCTCGACTCGCAGCGCACCGAATAGAGTTGCGGCGATCAAGGGCACAGCCACGACCGCGGTGACCTTGCGCCACAGACGCCAGTTGTCCGGCGACTGCAGGCGAAGTTGTCGCTTGAGGTTCATTGGATTCGGCCTGGTCCTTCCATCTCTGCGCTCACCGGACCGGCCGAAGCGTGATGGGTCCATGAAAATTAGGTCGGTAAAACATCTTTCACCGGTAAGACGTGGTCAGAGTAGGTGGAGACCGTCTGCGGTACAAGATCGAGTCCGAATTCGGATACCAACTATACGATTCTGGATATATCGGACATCCTGGGTTACGATCCGCCCGATTCCGATGTACCGGTTGCGCTGTCAGTGGTTGCGCTGTGTTGGTGTGCTGTGTTGGTGTTCAGGGGGAAATACGTGGTCGAGCTGCGACGGGTCGATTTGAACCTGCTCGTGGTTCTCGACGTCCTGCTCGCCGAATGCAACGTCACCAACGCCGCGCGCCGGCTGAACATGTCGCAACCGGCCACCAGCACCGCGCTGGCCCGGCTGCGCAAGCAACTCGACGATCCGCTGCTCGTCAAGAGCGGCCGTGGCCTACGGCCGACGCCGCGCGCGCAAGCTCTCGTCGAACCCCTGCGCAGCGTGCTCACCACGGTCGAACGGTCGATTCTCACCGCGCCGGACTTCGACCCCGCATCCGATACTCGCGCGTTCACGCTGCTGGCCGGCGACTATGCCGAAATTGCGATGCTGCGCGCGCTGATGAAGCGGAGCTGGTTCAACTCGGCCCACGTGCGTTTCGACATGGTCCCGAGATCCGTCCACGGCCTACAGGCATTCCACCGCCACGAGATCGATCTCGCCGTGCTTCCGGAACAGCTGCTCGGGGCGTCCGGATTCGAACAGTGCCGGCGGCGCCTCGTCCTCGCCGACCGTTTCGTCGGCGCCGTCTGGTCCGGCCATCCCTACGCCGGGAGCGCGCTGACTCCCGAGGTGCTCGCGCGCTACCCGATGCTGTCGTACGTGCCGTTCGACGAGGACACGGGTCTCGGCCGGGTCCTCGCCCGGGCCGGCATCGTCACCCGGGTGCGGGCGACAAGCAGCAATGTGGCGCTGATGCCGTATGCGCTGGAAAAGACACACATGGTGGCGCTGATCCCGAAACGTATGGCCGAACGACTCACCGACTCGGCCTGCCTGCGCGTCCTCGAGCCCACCTTCGAACTGCCTCCCGTGCGCGAGTACGCGGTATGGCACGAGGACAAGGAGGCCGACCCGGCACACGCCTGGTTGCGGGGTCAACTCGCGACAGGTGTCACCGGCCCGGTCGACGAGACACCGGACGCCCGGCCGGAACGGGATGGGTCCGAGAGTGTGTCCGAGCAGCCGACGGCGCCGGTGCCGCTGATACGCACCTCCTGACGTCCTCCCGGATCGGAAGTCGAGGTTCGTATCAGCGTCGCGCCGGACGCCGCCGGGCACTGGGTCGACGTGCTCGGTCCGGCCCTCAGTGCTTCCGTCGACGCAGGAAGAACCCCACCGCCACGGCGATGACCACTGCGAGCGCGACCACCGGCACAATGCGTTGGATCGCCGACCCGCGCGCGTACTGCATGAGGTCGAGCGGCTCGACCTCGGGCGCGGGTGCCGCCGCCCCGGGAGTACTCGCGGGCGCGGGTGCGGCGGCATCGGCGGTGGCTCCGGCCGTGGGCGCGACGAAGGGCGCCCCCGACGGGATTTCGCCCTCTGCCACGGACGCCGGCGCCCCCGCCTCGGACAGCGCAGGCTCGGCTGCGGGCCCGAGCTTCTTCGACAGGCAATCGGCGAACTGCTCGAGGATCTTTCCGCCCACGTCCGAGATCATCCCGCGACCGAACTGGGCCGGCTTGCCGGTGATCGTCATGTCCGTCACGACGGTGCCGTCCGTGCGGTCTCCGTTGCCGGTCAGCGTGACGGTGATGGTGGCGCTGACGGTGCCGTTACCCCGCGTATCCTTCGCGTTGGCCTCGATAACCGCGCGGTGAGCCGGCTCGTCGGTTTCGGCGTAGCGTCCGGTGCCCTTGTAGGTCAGGGCCACGGGGCCGAGCTTGACCTTCACCGTGCCTGTGAAGGTGTCGCCGTCGACACCGGTGAGGCTGGCCCCCGGCATGCACGGCGCCACCTTTTCAGGGTTGAGCAGCGCCGCCCACACCTCGTCGACGGGTGCGGGGACAGACAGGGTGTGTTCGAGCTGCATGGTGTCCTTTCGGTGGATCTCAGATGCCCGTTGCGGTCGTCACGGCCCGGCGGGTGAGGACCTGCGCCAGGTGACTGCGGTATTCGGCGTCGGCGTTCCCGTCCGTCATCGGGTCGGTGCCGTCGGTGGCGTGCTCGGCGGCCGCTCTGATGGTGTCTGCGGTCGCGGATTGTCCGACGAGCGCGTCCTCGACACCGCGCGCACGTATCGGCACAGATGCCATATTCGTCAACGCCACCTTCGCCTGCCGGATCGTCCCGCCGTCGACGTCGACAGTAGCGGCGACCCCCACGATCGACCACTGCTGTGCTGCGCGATGGAACTTCTCGTACCGCGCTGCCCAGCCGGTGTGTTTGGGAATGCGTATCTCGGCGAGTATTTCCCCCGGCTGCACGGCGGTGGTGAAGTAGTCCTCGAAGAAATCCGCGGCTGCGATGGAGCGTCGCCCGGACGGACCGACCACGACGAGCTCGGCGTCCAGCGCGAGCGCCGGCGCCGCCAGATCTCCCGCCGGATCGGCATGGACCAGGGCGCCACCCAACGTGCCCCGGTGCCGGATCTGCGGATCGGCGACCGTGGCGGTGGCCTCGGCGAGCAACCGCGCGTGCTGCGCGACCAGCGGGTCGTGCAGCAGCTCGTGGTGCGTGGTGGTCGCGCCGATCACCAGCGTGTCGCCGTCCTCGCGCACTCCACGCAGGTCGGGAACCCGCCCGAGATCGATCAGGGTCGTCGGCGCAGCCAGCCGCAGTCGTAGGACGGGCATCAGACTCTGCCCTCCCGCAATCACTTTGGCCTCTTCCCCGGCGCGGCTCAACGCGGAGACGGCTTCGTCGAGGCTCGTCGGCGCGACGTACTCGAACTCAGCGGGGATCATCGGGTACCTCCTCGAGTCGCATTCCCGTCGTTCCGCTCACCCTGAGCAGACCGGATGGCATGCCACACCCGCATGGGCGTGCACGGCATTTCGACCTCGCGTACCCCGAGGTGACGCAGCGCGTCGAGCACCGAATTGACGACGGCGGGGGTAGACGCGATAGTGCCGGATTCACCGACTCCCTTGACGCCGAGCGGGTTTCCGGGGGCGGGTGTCTCGGTGCGGTCGGTGGTGAACGACGGTAGGTCGACTGCCGTGGGCAGCAGGTATTCGGCGAACGAGCCGCTCAGCAGTGTCCCGGATTCGTCGTGCACGGCTTCCTCGTACAGGGCCTGCGCGATGCCCTGCGCCAGCCCGCCGTGCACCTGGCCCTCCACGATGAGGGGATTCACGACGTGCCCGACATCGTCGACACACACGTACTTGCGGATTCGTGCGTGCCCGGTCTCGGTATCGACCTCGATCGCGCACAGGTGGGTGCCGTGGGGGAACGAGAAATTGTCCGGGTCGTACGTCGCTTCGGAATCCAGATTCGGTTCGACGCCGTCGGGCAGGTTGTGCGCCGCGAACACCGCGAGCGCGACATCGGTCAGGGCAACCGCGCGCTCGGTTCCCTTCACCCGGAACTGTCCGCCGGTGAATTCGAGGTCGTCCTCCGAGCACTCCATCAGGTGCGCGGCGATCGGGCGGGCCTTCGCGACCACCTTCTCCGCGGCCTTGACGACGGCGATGCCACCGACCGCGAGGGACCGCGACCCGTACGTGTCGAGTCCACGTGTCGATGTCTGCGTGTCGCCGTGCAGGATCTCGATGTCCTCGAAGGGAATCCCGAGCCGGTCGGCGACGATCTGGCTCCACGCCGTTTCGTGGCCCTGCCCGTGCGCCGAAGAACCGGTGACCACTTCGACCTTGCCGGTGGGCAGCATCCGCACGGCCGCGTGTTCCCAGCCGCCGGCACCGTACGACAGGGAACCGAGCACCCGGGAGGGGGCGAGACCACACATTTCCGTGAATGTCGACACCCCGAGGCCCAACTGCACCGGATCGTTTCGTTCGCGGCGCTCGGCCTGCTCCCGGCGCAGTTCGTCGTAGCCGAACAGCTCCCGCGCTTTCGCGGTGGCCGCCTCGTAGTTACCGGAGTCGTAGGTCAGGCCCGCGACGGTGTCGAACGGGAACTCCTCGTGCTTGATCCAGTTCTTCTCCCGCAACTCGAGCGGATCCATCGACAGCTCGACGGCCAGCTCGTCCATGATGCGTTCGATCGCGAACGTCGCCTCCGGTCGCCCCGCCCCGCGATACGCGTCGGTGGGCACCTTGCTGGTGAACACGTTGGTGCACTGGAAACGGTACGAGCCGAATTTGTAGATGCCGTTGAACATGAACGCCCCGAGGATCGGCACACCCGGCGTGACGAGGCGCAGGTAGGCACCCATGTCGGCGAGCAGTTCGACCTTCAGGCCGGTGACCGTGCCGTCGCGGCGCGCGGCGAGGGTCAGCTTCTGGATCTGGTCGCGGCCGTGGTGCGCGGCAACCATCGATTCGCTGCGGGTCTCGGTGTACTTGACCGGTTTGTTCAGGCGCCGCGCAAGTAGGAGGGTGAGCACCTCTTCCGGCGTCACCTGCAGCTTCCCGCCGAATCCGCCGCCCACGTCGGGCGCGATCACGCGAAGTTTGTGCTCGGGAATCCCGAGGGTCATCGCGAGCATCAGCCGCAGGATATGCGGCACCTGGGTGGCCGACCACATGGTGATCTGCGAGGCGGTGGGGTCGACCACCACCGAGCGCGGCTCCATGAACGCCGGGATGAGGCGTTGCTGCCGGAAAGTGCGTTCCACCAACACTTCCGCATCGCGGATGGCGTCGTCGACATTGCCACCGCTCCCCGCTTCCGCGGAGTCGAAAAT
Organism: Rhodococcus chondri; assembly: GCF_036327435.1. Lineage (NCBI taxonomy): Bacteria > Bacillati > Actinomycetota > Actinomycetes > Mycobacteriales > Nocardiaceae > Rhodococcus > Rhodococcus chondri. The sequence continues at coordinate 32,153 of NZ_JAUZMZ010000030.1, forward strand.
CCACGTGGCGCTCACGTTCGTCCTGAGGTCCGGGTGCACGAGCTCGGCACCGTCGGCCGCGGCGGCCGCGAGATCGAGCACGACGGGCAGATCCTCGTAGTCGACATCGATGGCGTCGAGGGCGTCGTGCGCCTCGTACGGGGTACGCGCAACCACGACGGCCACGGCTTCGCCGGCGAAGTTGACGGTGTTCACGGCGAGCGACGGCGCGGGCGGCGCCTTCTGGTCCTCGGTGATCGGCCACGCGCACGGCAGGCTGCCCTGCTCGTCCGCGAGGTCGGCGCCGGTGTACACACCGATGACGCCGGGACGTGATCGAGCCTCGTCGACGTCGATGTTCGTGATGCGTGCGTGCGCGAACGGGCTGCGCAGGATCGCCGCGTGCAGCATGCCGGGCAGAACGATGTTGTCGGTCCATCGGGTGCGGCCGGTGAGAAGGTGCTCGTCCTCCTTGCGGCGACGCGACCGGCCTACCTCGGTTTCGGTGCGGGTCTCGGCCGTGCTGGTCATCGTGCGCCTCCCATCGTGCCGGTCGGTGCTTCCCGCAATCGCTGCGCGGCATCCTGCGCGGCGCTGACGATGTTCTGATACCCCGTGCAGCGGCAGAGGTTTCCTTCCAGACCGTGCCGGACCTCCTGCTCGTCGGGGTCGGGGTTCTCGGACAGCAGGTCGATCGTGGCCATGATCATGCCGGGGGTGCAGAAGCCGCACTGCAGCGCGTGCTTCTCGCGGAACGCCTCCTGGACCGGGTGGAGGGTGCCGTCGACCGCGAGACCTTCGACGGTCGTGACCTCGCTGCCGTCGGCCTGCACCGCGAGTACGGAGCAGGACTTGACGCTGCGCCCGTCGAGCAGAACGGTGCAGGCGCCGCAGTTGCTGGTGTCGCAGCCGACGACGGTCCCGACCTTGCCGAGCCTCTCGCGCAGGTAATGCACAAGAAGCAGGCGTGCTTCCACCTCGTCCGTGTAGTTCGTCCCGTCGACGGTGACAGTGATGCGCATCGAACCTCCAGTGCAGGGCACAACGAGTCTGGTGATACAGATCACTGACACTGTGCGTCATGCAGGACGTGTCGAGGGTCCGATTCGGTGAAATCGGCTGCCGTCGTGCCGTCGTGCCGTCGTGCCGTCGTGCCGCGTGCGGCGTGGCCCGAACCGTGGGGGTGTCCGTACGGTGGGCCGAAGCAGCCCACTGTCACACCGTCGAAAGGCCCGCCCATGGCAGTCGCAGCGGTGATCGTCCCCGAACGAGCACTGGCAGTCACCGAACTCGACCGTCCGGCGTGCGGTCCGGGTGAAGTTCGGATCGACGTGGCGTACTGCGGAGTGTGCGGATCGGATCTGCACCTGTTCTTCGACTCTCCGGAGCCTCTCGCCGGGCACGTGCTCGGCCACGAATTCTCCGGGGTGGTGAGCGAGGTGTCCCCCGATGTCCGCAGCTGGACACCGGGCGATCGGGTGGTCGTCCGCCCGATCGACGAATGCGGCGACTGCACGGCGTGCCGCACCGAGGACGCGGTGTGCCTGACCGGCGTGGTCCGAGGGCCCGGTCTGGGCCGTCAGGGTGGCCTTGCGGAATCGGTGACGGTGCCGGCGCGGATGCTGCACCGCATCCCCGACGGTTCGAGTCTGCGCGATGCGGCGCTCACCGAGCCGCTCGCGGTGGCGGTGCGCGGTGTCGTGCGGGCCCAGGTCGTGCCGGGCGACGGTGTCGTCGTCATGGGTGCCGGACCCATCGGTCTGCTCACCGTCGAGGTCCTGCGTGCCCGCGACATCACCGACGTCCTCGTGGTCGAACCGAACGATGCGCGCCGCGCACTCGCGGCCGAGATGGGGGTGCGCGTCGCCGCGCCCGCCGCGGCGCGTGCGGAGGTGGCCGCGTTGTTTGCGGACGGGCCGCGGGCGGTGGTGGACTGCAGCGGCAACCCGGGGTGCGCGCAGGACGCCGTCGACATGCTCGGATACGGCGGCCGGCTCGTGATCGTCGGGATGGCCGGTGCTCCGTCCGAACTCCGGTTGATGTCGGTGGCGGTGTTCGAGCTGACGATCATCGGCTCGACCGCCTACAGCGAGCGAGACTTCGCCGAGGCGCTGACCCATATCGCCGAGGGCCGGGTCCGGACGGACCTGCTGATCACCTCGGTCGTCGGTCTGGATCAGGCCGATGCGAAACTGCGTGAACTGGTCGCCGGCACCGGCCGGGACATCAAAGTACTCGTCCGACCCGATCATCCACGAAGGGAAAATCCTTGAACCGACTCGACGGCAAGATCGCTTTCATCACCGGTGTCGCGCGTGGCCAGGGCCGCGCGCACGCGGTCCGTCTCGCCCGCGAGGGAGCGCAGATCGTGGGCGTGGACCTGGCCGGTCCGCTGCCGGGTGTGCCCTACGATTCCGCAACCCTCGACGATCTCGACGAAACCTGCAGCCTCGTCGAGGCGGAAGGCGCGAAAGCGTATCTCGCGCAGTGTGATACCCGCGACCTCGATGCGCTGAAGGAAATTGCGCGAGAAGGGGTGTCGCGGTTCGGTGGCCTCGACGTCGTCGTCGCCAACGCCGGCATCTGCATCCCGGAGACGTGGGACGAGATCACCCCCGCCAGTTTCCGCGACACGCTCGACATCAACGTCACCGGCACGTGGAACACCGTCACGGCCACGGCGCCGCACGTCGTCGAACGCGGCGGTGGCTCGATCATCCTCACCAGTTCGCTTGCCGGAGTGAAGATGCAGCCGTTCATGGTGCACTACACGACGAGCAAGCACGCCGTCACCGGCATGGCGCGCGCCTTCGCCGCAGAACTCGGCCGGCACAACATCCGCGTCAACAGCATTCATCCGGGTGCGGTGAATACGCCGATGGGGTCGGGCAGCATGCGCGAACGTATCGCCGAAACCGCGGCTTCGCACCCGAAGCTGGCGCCCATGACCACGCCCTTCCTCGAGCAGTACATGGCCGAAGCGGATCAGATCGCCGACACGGTCGCGTTCCTCGCATCGGACGACTCGGCGTTCATCACCGGCCAGCACCTCGCCATCGACGGTGGCGCCCAGTTCTTCTAGGAGATCCGGTGCCTCTCACGACCGGGTGTGCGGGGCGTGTTCCTCGTGGCCATGGATCGGCCCCGACTTGTCGGCCAGCCGTTCCCCGCCGCCGCCCCACCGCAGCGCGATGATCTCCGCGGCGATCGACACCGCGGTCTCCTCCGGGGTGCGTGCCCCCAGGTCCAGGCCGATCGGCGAACTCAGCTTCGCGAGTTCGCCGTCGGTCATGCCGACCTCCCGTAGCCGCGCCATGCGGTCGTCGTGGGTGCGGCGCGACCCCATGGCGCCCACATAGGCGACCTCGAGGCGCAGCGCGACCTCGAGCAGCGGCACGTCGAACTTCGGGTCGTGGGTGAGGACGGCGATCACTGTGCGTTTGTCCACGCGGCCGGCGTCGACTTCGGCGGCGAGGTAGCGGTGCGGCCAGTCGACGATCACCTCGTCCGCGCCGGGGAACCGGGCTTCGGTCGCGAAGACGCCGCGGGCGTCGCACACCGTCACCTTGTATCCGAGGAATGCGCCGAGGCTTGCCATGGCGGCGGCGAAATCGATTGCGCCGAACACGATCAGTCGCGGTGGGGGCTGGAAGACGTTGACGAACACGGACATTCCTTCGCCGCGTCGTTCGCCGTCGGTGCCGTAGTGCAGGGTGCCGGAGCGGCCGACGTCGAGGAGGCCGCGGGTATCGTCGGCGACTGCGTCGTGCATGCGTGACGATGCGAGTCGTCCGTCGTCGCGGTCCGGCCACACGACGAGGCGTCGTCCCAGGACGGATGGATCGGGGTGTTCGGTGACGGTGGCGACTGCCACCGGCTCCCCCGCGTGGACCGAGTCGATCACCGCGCCGAGCGCCGGAAAATCGGCGGGGTCTATGCGTTCGACGAAGACGTCGATGATTCCGCCGCACGTCAGGCCTACCGAGAATGCATCGTCGTCGGACACGCCGTACCGCTGTAGTACGGGTGTGCCGTCGCCGATCACTTCTTGTGCGAGCTCGTATACGGCGCCTTCGACGCAGCCTCCCGACACGCTGCCGGTGACCGTGCCGTCCGCGGCCACGAGCATCGACGCGCCCGGGCCGCGCGGCGCGGATCGGAACGTCGAGACGACCGTGCCCAGGGCGACGGTGTCGCCGGCGCGGTAGCGGCGTTCGAGTTCGTCGAGAACATCACGCATTGAAGACCTCTTCCAGCAGTTCCTCGAGTGTCGCGAGGCTGTGCCCGGCGAGTAGACGGTTCAGATGAGGCAGGGCGGCCGAGATACCGGATTGGATGGGCTGGTACCCGTCGACCCCGGCGTGCGGGTTGACCCACAGCACCGCGTGGGCGAGCCGCTGCAGCTGGGCCATCTGCTCGGCGAGCAGCGCCGCGTCGCCGCGTTCCCACCCGTCCGAGAAGATCACGACGACGGCGCCGCGCGCCATGCCGCGGCGACCCCACCGATCCAGGAATGCGCGCAGGGTGTCGCCGAGGCGGGTGCCGCCCGCCCAGTCGGGCACGGTGTGCGACGCCGCCGCGAGCGCATGTTCGGGGTCGCGGGCCCGCAACGCCCGCGACAGCCGGGTCAGGCGGGTGCCGAGGGAGAACACCTCGGTGCCCGACGGGTTCGCGCGGGTGACGACGTGCGCGAAGCGCAGCAGCGCATCGGCATACGGGCTCATCGAACCGGACACGTCGATCAGCAGCACGACGCGACGTGGCCGGGTCGCGCGGCGGTGCCGGCTCGGCCGGACGGGTTCGCCGCCGGCGGCGAGCATCGCGCGCAGGGTGCGCCGCGGGTCGACAGGGCCGCGGCGGGACGGCTGCATCCGCACCGCGCGCCGTCGCGGGGGCCGGGGTCGCAGCGTGGTGAGCAGTTCGGTGAGGTGCGCGCGTTCGGCGGGAGTGAGCGCGGCGATGTCACGGTGCCGGAGGACTTCGGTGTCGTCGGCCGCGACCTGCAGTCTCGGTGCGCCCTCGTCGCTGCCGCCCGCGCTGTCGTCGGGTGGGGTGAGGGCCGCGACACGCGCGGTTCGCTGTTGTTGTCCCTGCGTGCGGGACGCGGTGGGAAGATCGCCGCCGAACCAGCTTCGGAAGGCGAGGTCGTAGCGGGGCAGGTCGTCGGGCCCGCGGCACAGTGTCGCGCGACCGGCCCAGTACACCTGGCCGGGGTCGCTCGCATCGATTTCACGCAGCGCGCGGACGTAGGTGCCGGTGGAGTCCAGCGCGACGGGCAGGCCTGCCTCGGCGAGGGCCCGCGCGAACCCTGCTACACCGACGAGCGTCCCGGCTGTCCTCTGCC
>NZ_JAUZMZ010000310.1:0-2897 GCF_036327435.1 Rhodococcus chondri
GATCCCGCGAGCCTGTGCGCACCACGGGTACTCACTCGCCCAGTGCTCGACGTCGACCAGCGCGGGGCCGCCGGCGCGGAGGTGTTCGTCGGCCGGATGGTGGCGCAGGTCGGCGGTCACGTACGCATCCACTCCGAGCGCGCTCACCGCGCCGAGGAACGAGTCGCCCGAGCCGCCACACACCGCCACTGTGCGGATCGGGCGTTCGGGATCGCCCGCGCCGCGCACTCCCCACTCGGTCGCCGGTAGCGCCGCGGCCACAGTTTCGGTGAATTCGCGCAGCGTTTGGGACCGGGGCAGCTGCCCGACCCGGCCGAGCCCACGCGAGCTGGGCATCTCCGCGAGTTCGAACACGTCGAACGCCGGTTCCTCGTAGGGGTGCGCTGCCCGCAGCGCGGCGAGCACCGCATTGCGGGACCTGCGCGGCGCGATGACCTCGATGCGGTCTTCGGCAACGCGCTCGAGCTCACCGACGGACCCGATCGTGGGGTCGGCACCGTCGACCGGGCGGAACTGCCCGGTGCCGGACGACGTCCAGCTGCACTCCCGGTAGTTGCCGAGGGCGCCCGCCCCCACCGCGAACAAGGCGGACCGCACAGTGTCGGTCGCGTCGGCCGGAACCATCACCACCCACTTGTCGGTGGCCGGTTCCGGTTTCGGTTCGAGGGGACGCAGCCCCGTCAGACCGAGGGCCTGCGCGAGTGCATCGGACACGCCGGGATCGGCCCGGTCGGCATTGGTGTGGGCGGTATAGAGCGCGCATCCACCCCGGATCAACCGGTGGATCAGCGCGCCCTTGGGGGTGTGCGCGCCGACCGTGTCGACGCCGCGCAACAACAGCGGGTGGTGCACCAGCAGCAGCTGCGCACCCCACGCCAGGGCTTGGTCGACCACCGCGGCAGTCGCATCCACGGCCAGCAGCACCTTGTGCACCGGTTCATCCGGGTCTCCCGCAACCAAACCGACCGAGTCCCAGGATTCCGCCAACGACGGCGGGTAGGCCGTCTCGACCACGTCGATCACCTCACTCAGCGTCACCGCCGACACGTGTCCTCCTCCGTCGCCCGTATCCGGTGCTGGTTCCGCCGAAGACCCTACGCGGCGCCCTGTGCGTTCTGTGGCGACAATGGCTGGGTGACCCTTATCGCCGACACGCATCCGTTGCTGCTCCCCGCTCCCGTCGTGCTGTTCGACCTCGACGGCACCCTCACCGATTCCGCGACCGGGGTCATCAACGGTTTTCTGCATGCGCTGTCGACGATCGGTGTCGCGGCCCCGGCGGGCAATCTCGAACGGCTGCTCGGCCCGCCGATGACGGAATCGCTGAGGGCTCTCGGGCTCGACGACGAGCACGTCGCGCAGGGCCTGACTGCCTACATGGATTACTACTCCGCCGCCGGTTGGGCGGAGAACGCCCTCTTCGACGGAGTCGGTGAGATGCTGGCCGCGGTTCGTCGCACCGGGAGCCGCCTCGCGGTGGCGACGTCGAAGAACGAACTGTTCGCCGAGCGCATCCTCACCCACTTCGGGGTCGCCGGCGCCTTCGAGTTCATCGGCGGTGCCAGTGAAGACGGCACACGCCGCGCGAAGGCCGACGTCATCGCGCACAGTCTCGCCGCGCTCGGCATCGACGTCGCTGCCGCAGCCGACGGAGGCACACCGGGCGTGGTGATGATCGGCGATCGTGAGCACGATGTCCACGGCGCCGGACGGTTCGGTATCCCCACGGTGTTCGTGGAGTACGGCTACGGCGCCGCGGTCGAGGCGGCCGGGGCGACGCTGACCGTCGACAGTATCGCCGAGCTCGAAAGGATCCTCACCGGTGAGCAGTGACGATGCCCGACTCCACGTGACCTTCGTGTGCACCGGCAACATCTGCCGGTCCCCGATGGCCGAAAAGATCTTCGCCGAGTACCTGCGGCGGGAAGGCCTCGACGAGCGGGTACGGGTGAGCAGCGCCGGAACGCACGGCTGGCACGTCGGCTCCGACGCCGACCCACGCACCACCGCCGTCCTGCAGCGACACGGATATCCGACAGGGCACCGCGCGGCCGAGCTCGGGGCGGAACACTTGTCGGCCGACATCGTGGTCGCGTTGGCCACCGGCCACGATCGCGCCCTCGCCCATCTCGGAGTGCCCAGCGACCGCCGGGTGCTGCTGCGCTCGTTCGACCCGCAGGCCGACGACGAGTCGGTACCCGACCCGTACTACGGCGGACTGCCCGAGTTCGAGCAGGTGCGCGAACAGATCGAGGCCGCAATTCCCGGACTCCTCGAGCGGGTGCGGCACCGCTGAGATGCACCTCACCGTCTAACGTGGATATGTGCGCCGACTGACATTTCTTCTCCGCCCGAGCTGGCTGGTCCTGGCCTTGGTGGTCGGCGGCTTCGCCTACGCGTGTTTCACCGTGCTCGCCCCGTGGCAGCTCGGCAAGAACACCAGCACCGAGGAACGCAACGGCCGGATCGAGGCCTCCATGCAGGAGGAACCCGTGCCGGTCACCGAGCTGCTGGGCGGCACCGATCCGACCGTGGAGGACGAGTGGCGCCGTGTCGTCGCCGAAGGGAGTTATCTGCCGGATTCGGATGTGCTGGTGCGGTTACGCAGTGTCGAAGCGGCACCCGCGTACGAAGTGCTGACACCGTTCGCCCTCGACGACGGTTCCACCGTGCTCGTCAACCGCGGCTACGTCCGTCCTGTACAGGGCACCGCGGTGCCCGCCATCGAGCCCGCCCCCGCGGGACGAGTGACTCTCGACGCGCGCATCCGGCTGTCCGAGGGGACGGTGGAAGGCCGCGACGTGTTCACCGACGCCGGCTTTCTGCAGGCCTACTACATCGATGCACCGCAGATCGCCGCGGCGACGGGGCTGGACCTCGTGAACGGGTACCTACAG
>NZ_JAUZMZ010000311.1:0-2891 GCF_036327435.1 Rhodococcus chondri
GGGGGGCTGGCGTTCGCGCCGCGGCGCGACAGCGACGTCTGCCGGCGCGGTCACCACCCGCCGTGCCGCCGTGGACAGCGGTTGGCCGAGCTTGCAGTTGTCGCGATACACGGCCAGGGCCTTGAGTCCGAGCCGCCACGCGTCGACGTACAGATCGGCGATGTCGTCGACCGTCGCCGACTCGGGCAGGTTCACCGTCTTCGAGATCGCACCCGACAGGAACGGCTGCACCGCCGCCATCATCGACACGTGCCCACGCGGAGCAATCGTGTTGTCGCCCATCGACGTTGCGAATACCGGCCGATGCTCGTCCCGCACGTGCGGCGCTCCGGCCAGGGTCCGGTGGGTGTCCAGATGCGCGACGACGTCGGCGACCTGCGCCGGGCTGTACCCCAGCCGCGACAGTGCCCGTGGCACACTCCGGTTGACGATGGACAGGCTTCCGCCGCCGACGAGCTTCTTCGTCTTCACCAGCGCCAGATCCGGTTCGATGCCGGTGGTGTCGCAGTCCATCGCCAGACCGATGGTGCCCGTCGGAGCGAGCACCGTCACCTGGCTGTTGCGCACCCCGAACTCGGTCCCGGCGTCCACCGCGCGATTCCACGCGTCGTGCGCCGCAGCGAGCACCTCTGCGGGGGCCAGGTCGGCGTCGATGTCGTCGACGGCACCGCGGTGCCGGGCCAGCACGCCCAGCATCGATTCCCGGTTCTCGGCGAACCCGTAGAAGGGGCCGAGGCGTTTCGCCAGCTGTGCCGACACTACGTAGGCATGGCCGGTCATCAGGGCGGTGACCGCCGCGGCATACGCGCGGCCTTCGTCGCCGTCGTAGGGCAGGCCGGACGCCATGAGCAGCGCACCGAGGTTCGCGTACCCGAGACCGAGCTGACGGAACCGCCGGGAGTTCTCTCCGATCCGCTCGGTGGGGTAGTCGGCGCGTCCGACGAGGATTTCCTGCGCGGTGAGCATCACCGCCACCGCGTGCCGGAAGCCGTCGACGTCGAATGTTCCGTCCTCACGCAGGAACTTCAGCAGGTTCAGGCTTGCCAGGTTGCATGCGGAGTCGTCGAGGTGCATGTACTCCGAGCACGGGTTCGACGCGTTGATCCGGCCGGTCGTCGCCGCGGTGTGCCACCGATTGATGGTGGTGTCGTACTGCATACCCGGATCTGCGCACTCCCACGTCGCAGCGGCGATGCGCTGCAACAACTCCCGCGCCCGCACCGTCCTCACGATCCCGCCGGACGTGACCGCCCGCAGCGGCCACTCGGCGTCGTCGACGACGGCCTGCATGAACTCGTCGGTGACCCGCACCGAATTGTTCGCGTTCTGGTATTGCACGGAGTGGATGTCGCTGCCGTCGAGGCCCATGTCGAACCCTGCCTCCGCGAGCACCCGCGCCTTCCGTTCCTCGATGGCCTTGCAGTCGACGAATTCCTCGATGTCGGGATGGTCGACATCGAGAATCACCATCTTCGCGGCCCGGCGTGTCTTGCCGCCGGACTTGATGGTGCCGGCCGACGCGTCGGCGCCCCGCATGAAACTGACCGGCCCGGACGCGCTTCCGCCCCCGGCGAGCGGCTCGGCGGACGAGCGGATCCGCGACAGGTTCACCCCGGCACCCGAACCGCCCTTGAAGATCACCGCTTCCTGCCGGTACCACTCCAGAATCGAGTCGATGCTGTCGTCGACCGACAGGATGAAACACGCGCTGGCCTGCTGCGGTGTGTTCGGAACCCCGATGTTGAACCACACCGGGCTGTTGAACGACGCCTTCTGGTGCAGCAGCAGATGCGTCAGCTCGGCCGAGAACGCAGCGGGGTCGTCGAGGTGCCCGTCGGTGCGTCCCCACGCCGTGATCGTGTCCACGATGCGGGCGACGACAGTGCGCAGTGACCCTTCGCGCTCGTCGCTGCCCAGCGCACCGCGGAAATACTTCTGGGCGACGATGTCCGTCGCGTTCTGCGACCAGTCGGCGGGGAACTCGACGCCGCTCTGCTCGAAGACGACGCTGCCCGTGCCGTGGTGCACGATGCGGGCATCACGACGCTGCCAGTCCACGTCGTCCGCGGCGTCGACGCCGGGCAGCGTGAAATACCGGAGGTCCGCGGCCGCGACCCCGTCCTTCGCGTGACCGTCCTTCGCGTGACCGTCCTTCGCGTGACCGTCCTTCGCGTGACCGCCCTTCGCGTGACCGTCCTTTGCGTGACCGTCCTTCGCGGCACGGACCGGGCGGGTGTGACTGTGAGGGCCTGCACTGCTCATCGCTTTCCTCCAGGAACGGCGACCGGTGGCACATATAGTCCCACCATGGTCTCACCGCGTCTCGGCACTCCGCTGTCTGCGACAGCCAACCGTGTGCTGCTCCTCGGGTCCGGCGAGCTCGGCAAGGAGGTGATCATCGCGTTGCAGCGCCTCGGCGTCGAAGTCATCGCGGTCGACCGCTACCCCACCGCGCCCGGTCAGCAGGTCGCGCACCGCGCCCACACCGTCGACATGGGCGATCCGCAGGCGTTGCTCGCGATCATCGAGGCCGAGCGCCCGCACCTGGTGGTTCCCGAGATCGAGGCCATCGCCACCGACGCGCTCGCGGTCGCCGAGGAGCGCGGCCTCACCGAGGTCATCCCCACCGCCCGCGCCACGCAGCTCACCATGAACCGCGAAGGCATCCGCCGGCTCGCCGCCGAGGAACTCGGCCTGCCCACCTCCCCGTACCGGTTCGCGAACTCGCTCGGGGAACTCCGCGCCGCGACCGAGGAGATCGGGTTCCCGTGCGTGATCAAACCGGTGATGTCGTCCTCCGGTAAGGGCCAGTCGACGGTGCGGTCCGCCGACGACATCGCCGCCGCATGGGACTACGCCCTCGCCGGCGGACGCATCCACCACGGCACCGT
>NZ_JAUZMZ010000312.1:0-2798 GCF_036327435.1 Rhodococcus chondri
CCGTAAATTCATGACGCAGCCCATGAGCACCTTCTCCGCGGGCGTCGGCCGGACCGTCGACGGCACTCTCGACGAGGCACTGGCCGGGTGGGAGGCCGCAGCGCGGCAACGCGTCGACGTCGCGGGCCGTACCCCGGTGCGCGCGCTGTCCACTTCGTCGACGTCCAGGTGGCGGTACCGGCGGTGCGCCTTCGCCGACGACACCCGTGTCGAAGTGACGATCGGCGAGACAGCGTCCGGGAAGTGCCGGATTGCTGTATCGCACAATCGACTCATCTCCCCCGTCGACGTCGAAAGCCTCGGGGAGTTCTGGCGATTAGTGCTCGCCGACGTTCGGGTATGACCCCGTTCTCTATTCGTGGACACCGTCGACGCACCCCACGTAGGTTGGGCCAGACCCAGCACGTGCGCGGAAGGACGATCATGGCGAATCTACGGGAACTGGCCGAATCTCATCTCTCCACGGCGCGAACGGACAAACGCGGTCGCAGCGCCGAACTCGTCGCGAACGACGGACCGCTCCGGCAGACGATCATCGCACTTCGGGAGGGCATCCGGCTCGCCGAGCACAACTCCCCGCCGGCCGCGAGCCTCCAGGTACTCACGGGACGAGTTCGTGTCGAACTCGAAACGGAGTCTCAGGGGGAATTCGACGAAGGCGAACTGTGGATTCTCACGCATGAGCGCCACTCGGTACTCGCCCTCGCCGACAGCGTCTTCCTGCTGACCACGGTGACGAGTCAGCAAGACCAAGAATCATTTTCCTGATCGCTCACGGCTCCGCTCCTGTCTCGCGCGGATAGGTTCAGTTCGACCGAACCACTGTGACATTCGGCGTAGCGGGTGGAGCGGCGCGAGGCGGCTCGGGGCACCCGGCGAGTGGGATGACCCTGGCTCAATCGGCGAGCAGGGAATCGCGCACCAGTCGGCGAAGCACTTTCCCGATCTGGGAGCGTGGCAGATCCTCGACCACGACGATCCGCCGCGGCACTTTGTATGCCGTCAGATTCTTGCGGCAGTGCTCGCGCGCCGCGTCGACGTCGAAGTCGTCCTTCGACACACCCTCGTCCAGCAGGACTGCCGCGACCACCTCCTCGCTGCCGCCCGCTGTCGGCAGGCCGACCGCGGCCACATCGGCCACTCCCGGGAAGTGTCGCAGGGCCGCCTCGACTTCGGATGGCATGACATTGAATCCGCCGGTGATGATCAGTTCCTTGATCCGGTCCACGACGGTGACGAAGCCGTCGGGATCGACCTGGACGATGTCGCCGGTCCGGAACCAGCCGCCCTCGAGTAGCGACTCAGCGGTCTGCTGCGGTTTGTTCCAGTAGCCGGAGAACACTTGTGGTCCTCGAATCAGCAGTTCGCCGCGCTCACCGGGTTTCACATCCTCTGCGGGATTGTTGGGATCGACAACGCGAATCTCTGTGCTGGGGAAGGGCACTCCCACAGCACCGGGGCGACGCGAGAGGCCGATGGGGTTGCCGATCGCAACCGGGGAGGTTTCGGTGAGGCCGTACCCCTCGACGAGTAGGCCACCGGTCACCGCTTCCCACAGGTCGAGCGTCTCGGTCGGCAGCGGCATTGCACCGGAGATGGAGAAACGCGCCGACGTCAGGTCCACGCCTCGTTCCCTTGCCGCGTGGGCGAGCCGCTCGTAGATCGGCGGCACAGCGGGCATGAATGTGGGTGGGTGCTTCTTCGCTGCAGTCAGCACCAGGTCGACGTCGAATTTCGGGAACAGCACGAGGCGGGCGCCGATGCTCATCGAAAACGTCAGGCACAGTGTGAGCCCGTACGCGTGGAACATGGGCAGGACCGCGTAGACCACCTCCTTGCCGTCGACAAGCCCGGGAACCCATGCACGTCCCTGCGCGGCGTTGGCGGCGAGATTGAGATGTGAGAGCTTGGCGCCTTTGGGTGTTCCCGTGGTACCGCTCGTGTATTGGATCGCCGCCAGATCGCCGACCGCGGGCCGCGGATATGCGGGGTCGAGCGGTCCGTCGGCGAGTAGCCGCTTCCACGGTATGGCATCCGGCGCCGGCGCGGTGAGCGCCTTTCTCAATGTGCGTGCCTTCGGGACCGGCAAGGCGAGCGCCAGCCGTTTGGACAACGGCATCGATTGCGTGATGTTCACCGCGACGACGTGCTCGAGGTCGGTGGTGCCGGATAGTTCCTGAAGCATCGGGCACACCTTGTCCCAGGCCACGGCCACCTTCGCACCGTGGTCGGCGAACTGGTGGCGCATCTCCTCGGCGGTATAGAGCGGATTGTGCTCGACGACGATACCGCCGATGCGTAGGACGGCATAGAACGCCACCACATGCTCGGGACAGTTGGGCAGGACCAGGGCCACTCGATCTCCGCTGGCGACGCCGAGACGCCGTAGCCCCTCAGCGGCCAGCCGGACTCGATTGCCGAGTTCGGAATAGGTGAGTTCGGCCCCGAAGAATTCGAGCGCGGGGGCGGATCCGAATCGTGCGACCGACGTTTCGAACATGTCGACCAGCGAACTTTCGGGCAGTTCGATATCCGCCGGCACGCCTTCGGCGTAACGATCGAGCCATACCCGTTCTGCGGTACTCAAGCTCGTCACCTTCTCATTCTCAGCGCGGGACGGCGTGTCCGGTGGTCGTTCGGTCTTGTGGAGAACCGTGTCTCTCGACCCTAACCTGGAAAATTCGTGGTTGTTCACCGATCCGAGCATGTAGATAAGCGAAAGCGCCTGTCCTGCAGGGCATAATGGGACTTCTCTAGGGTTCCATCACGCAGGCGGGAAGGCACTTCGCAGGTGAAGA
>NZ_JAUZMZ010000313.1:0-2794 GCF_036327435.1 Rhodococcus chondri
AGATCGACAAGATCACCTTCGAGAACGCCTCTCGCTTCTTCGGCTGGGATCCTTTCGCGCACATCCCGCGCGAGCAGGCCACCGTGGGTGCGCTGCGCGCCAAGGCGGCCGATGTCGACATCAGCGAGACCTCCAAGACCGAGTACCGGCGCCGTTACGAACTCGCCAACTCGTAGGCCCGCGTCGCGCATCCACGAAGCCGCGCATAGACGAAAAGGAAACACGATATGACAGACACTCCACAGCTGGCCGGCAAGGTCGCTATCGTCACCGGCGCCGGGGGTGGGATCGGCCGGGCATACTCGCGAGGGCTCGCCGAAGCAGGTGCCGCGGTGGTGCTGGCGGACGTCAACCTCGACTCCGCCACCTCGGCAGCCGAGGAGTTGACGGCCGCGGGTCACCGCGCACTCGCCGTCGGCGTCGACGTCCGGGACGAAGCGAGCACGACCGAGATGGCCGCCACCGCGGCTGCACATTTCGGGTCCGTCGACATCCTGGTGAACAACGCCGGGCTGATGGCCGAGGTGGTCGGCGAGGGATCCCTCACGACGATGGATATCGACCTCTGGAACCGCACGCTCGCTGTCAATCTCACCGGACCGCTGCTCTGCAGCCGCGCCGTGGTGCCGTACATGAAGGAACACGGCTACGGCAAGATCGTGAACCAGTCCTCGAGCGGGGCATTCATGGCGGCACAGGCATACGGCATCACCAAGCTCGGGCTCGTGAGCATGACGGTGTCGCTGGCCCGCGAGCTGGCGCCGTTCGGTATCCGCGTCAACGCGATTGCACCGGGCATGGTCAACACCGAAGCGGGCTCGATCGCCTCACCACCGGAACTCAAGGAAATGGTCAAGCACGCCATTCCCTTTCCCTTCGGCGAGCCGGAAGAACTGATTCCCGGTCTGCTGTATCTCGTCTCGTCGGGCAGCGACTGGGTGACCGGCCATACCCTCAACATCGACGGCGGCTGGGTCGTGCGAGTGTGAATGTTCGCTGTCACCATAACTTCTCGTAGATCGGAATCTTCATGAAGCACTACCTGCTCGTCGAGTCGTACCCGTCGCATCCCGACCGGTTGGACGAATTCAACAAGTGGTACGACGAAGTCCACATCCCCGAAGTGGTGGCACTCGACGGATTCGTGGGTGCTATTCGTCTTGCTCCGGCAGATCCCGACGGCGGCCCGTCCGTCACGATCTACGAACTCCAGGGCGATCCCCAGGCAGCCAAGGACAACGTGCACGCCGCGGCCGCAGCGAAACAGCTGAACATGTCGGACTCACTGAGTTACGGCCCCATCCCGAAGATGCGGATTCTGCAGATGCAGTCGGAACACTCCAAGCCCGGCCGGTAGCCGAGACCATGACGAGGCCGGGACCACCGAATCACGACGGCGGTCCCGAACTCGTCCGCTTGCAGATTGTCTTCAGGCTGTCAGTACCGCACCGAGCGCCGCGCACTGCGTGTCGAAGAATGCCCGCGCTACACCGGAGCGTGGCACCACCGAGTCGAAACCGTGGAAAGCGCCGGGGACGACATGGAATTCACATGCGATACCGGCATCGCCGAGTCCGTCCGCGTACTGCTTGTTCTCGTCGAAGAAGAGGTCGTTGGACCCGACCGCGATCCACGCGGGCGGCAGACCCTGCAGATCGGTGCGGCGGGCGGGCACTGCCACATCGGGATCGGCGTCGCCGAGGTAACTCGACCACCCGAACCGGTTGGCAACGCCGTCCCACATGCGCATGTGCTCCGGCCCGGTCGCGGTCCTGTCGTCGAGCATCGGATATGCCAGCAGCTGGAAGACCGGCACGGTCGTATCCCGGTCACGGGCGAGAAATGCCAGTGCCGCAGCCAATCCCGCTCCCGCACTCGCACCACCGATCGCAACCCTCGTCGCATCCACCTCGGGACGGTGGAGTAAGCGCTGGTACGCCCGGTAGCAGTCTTCGAGTGGGGTGGGATAGGGGTGTTCCGGCGCGAGCCGGTACTCGACCGAGGCCACCGTGATCCCGAGACGCTCGGCGAAGCGACGGCACAACTCGTCGTCCTGTGCGGCCCGTCCGAAGACATAACCCCCGCCGTGGATCCACAACAGCGCCGGACCGGGCTCCCCGTCCGCGACGGTCGACGGCCGGAAGTACCGCACCGCGACACCGGGTTCGAGAACATGAATGTCCGGATCCGTTCCGCGGATCGCTCCGGTCAGGACACGAAGTACCGGCAACGACCGCGGGCTCACCGCGCGCCGCGGCGCAAACAGCGCCGCGACACGCAGATCCGGATGAAAATGCGCCAGTGACCGCAGGCGACCGATCACGGTGCGTCCTTCAGTCCTTCTGCGCGGTGAGCCGCGCGATGTTGGCCTGGAAATCGGCGCTCTGGAATGTCATCTCCTCGGCGCTCATCGCGTAGTCCAGCGTGGCGAGCACCGCACGCTCGAGGTGGATGTTGAGCAACCGCTTCGTCGCCTCGACCGCCTTCTGCGGCTGCTCCGAGATACGCTTCGCGCACGCCAGCGCCTCGCTCAACGGGTCGGCGACGACGTGATTCGCCAGGCCCAGTTCCCGGGCACGCTCCGCGGGTATCCGCTGTCCGCTGAACGCGAACTCCTTGGCCTGCAACAGGCTGATCTGCAGCGGCCACGTCAGCGGCCCACCGTCCGCAGCGACCAGGCCGACCTGCACGTGCGGGTCGGCGAGGTAGGTCTTCTCGCCCATGTAGACCATGTCGCTGAGCGCTACCAGGCTGCAGCCGAGCCCGACGGCCGGGCCGTTCACGGCGGCGACCA
>NZ_JAUZMZ010000314.1:0-2767 GCF_036327435.1 Rhodococcus chondri
AGGGAATGCCCCGGCATCTGGGTATCCATTCCGGCGGCATGGTGAATGTGGTGTGCTCGGTCGGATTGTGGGCGCGGTACCGCACCGTCGCGCACACCGCACCGGCCCTGCTGGTGCGCGGGCGGATCCAGAACGCCGAGGGCGTGGTGACCGTCGTCGCCGACCGGTTGCAACGCATGGATCTTCGGATATCGGGCAAGTCTCGGGATTTTCGCTAGCATCCCGTCGCATGAGGCACATGCTGCTCGTCCTGCTGGGCTTGGTTGCGCTGCTGGTGGCGGCATGTGGCGAAGGCGGTGGTGGAAGCCCCGAACTCGATTCGCCGGCGTCCGCGCCGTCGCTCTCCGACGGCGGCGCCCGGGAATCCGCGCCGCCGGACACCGCGGCCGAGAACCGGAAGGAAATCGTCACCGGATACCTCGAGCTCACCGCGGGCGATCCGGTCGCCGTGGGCAGACAGGTGGTGACCATCGTCGAGAACGCGGACGGCCGCGTGGACGCGGTCACCGAACGGCCGGAGATGAGCAGTGTGCTCACCGTGCGCGTGCCCGCGGACCGACTGGACGGGGTCATCGGAGAAGTCCGGTCGCTGGGCCGCGTGACCAGCCTGACCACGAGTCGCGACGACGTGACGATGCAGTACACCGACCTCGAGGCCCGCGTCGGCGCGTTGCGCACGTCCGTCGACCGGCTCCGCGCCCTGCTCGGCTCCGCCACCGACACCGCCGACCTCATCGAAGTCGAGCGGGCCCTCGCCGAACGCCAAGGCGAACTCGACAGCATCGAAGCGCAGCGACGGCAGCTTGCCGACATGATCGATTTGTCCACCCTCACCCTCGACATCAGCACCGAGAGGCGCCCGTCCGACCGCGACAGCTTCTGGGACGGCCTGGTGTCCGGATGGAACGGCCTGCGGGCCGCACTGGGTGCGGCGGTGGTGGCGCTCGGTGTCGCGCTACCGTGGGGGGCGTTCCTGGTCGTGTGTGCCGGCGTCGTCTACCTGATCGTCCGGCTCATCGCGCGTAGTGGACGTTCCGCCGGAACATCCGGCGAACCCCCGACAGAGAGGACCGACCACAATGCGTGAAGTCGACCTGGCCGCACTCGAAACCGCACTTGCCGACGGCGCACCCGTCATCGACGTGCGTGAACGCGACGAATTCGTGCAGGTGCGGGTGCCGGGTGTCACGCTCATCCCGATGAGCGAGTTCGTCGCCCGCGTCGAGGAGATTCCTTCCGCAGACACGGTCTACGTGATCTGCGCCGTGGGCGGACGCAGCCTGCAGGTCGCCGATTATCTGTCCGGTCGCGGCGTCAACGCCGTGTCGGTGGCCGGTGGTACCGATGCGTGGCAGCGCTCGGGACGTCCCGTCGAGAGCGGCGCCTGAGTCGCGAGCGGTTCAGACGGCGCCGCTGAAACCGTGCTGCCGCCACGCTTCGTAGCTGACGACCGCGGCGGCATTCGACAGGTTCAGCGAACGTCGTCCCGGCAGCATCGGAATGCGAACATGCGCCGTGACATGCGGGTCTGCCAGCACCGCTTCGGACAACCCCGTGGGTTCGGGACCGAACAGCAGCACATCCCCGGGCCGGTACGCGATGTCCGCGTAGTTCGTAGTGCCGTGCGCGGTGAAGGCGTAGACCCGCTCCGGTTGCACCGCGGCCCACGCCGCATCCAGATCGGCATGCACCGTCACCGAGGCCAGGTCGTGATAGTCGAGACCGGCGCGTCGTAGTTTCGGCTCGGACAGATCGAAGCCGAGAGGCTCCACCAGATGCAGTTCGGATCCCGTGGCAGCAACCAACCGGATCGCGTTGCCCGTGTTGGGGGGAATGCACGGCTCGTGGAACATCACTTTGAACACTCGCACCAGCTTGCCAGAGGCCTTGGTGCGGGCCACAACGCACCGGCCGCAATCCACCTGGAACAATAGTGAGCGTGACTGCGACGATCCTGGACGGCAAGGCAACCCGCGACGAGATTTTCGAAGATCTCACGGCCCGAGTGGCCGCGCTGAAGGCAAAGGGCATCACGCCCGGTCTCGGCACGATCCTCGTCGGCGACGATCCCGGATCGGCAGCGTATGTACGCGGAAAACACAGCGACTGCGCCAAGGTGGGCATCACCTCGCTCCGGCGGGATCTGCCCGCGGACATCACGCAGGAACAACTCGAGGCCGCGATCGACGAGCTCAATGCGGATCCCGCCTGCACCGGATACATCGTTCAGCTGCCGCTGCCGGGGCACCTCGACGAGAACGCCGCCCTCGAACGCATCGATCCCGACAAGGACGCCGACGGCCTGCACCCGATCAATCTTGGTCGCCTGGTGCTCGGCAAGAAAGCGGCGCTTCCGTGCACGCCGCGCGGCATCGTGCATCTGCTGCGTCGCTACGAGGTGCCCATTGCCGGGGCGCACGTCGTCGTTGTCGGCCGCGGTGTCACCGTCGGCCGCCCGATCGGGTTGTTGCTGACGCGGCGCAGTGAGAACGCCACCGTGACGCTGTGCCACACCGGTACCAAGGATCTCGCGGCGGAGGTCCGTCGCGCCGACATCGTGGTCGCGGCCGCGGGAGTTCCCGGCCTGATCACCGCCGACATGATCAAGCCCGGTGCGGCGGTGCTGGATGTCGGTGTGTCCCGCACGTCCGAGGGGCTGCGCGGCGACGTCGCGGCCGATGCTCGCGAGGTCGCGGGCTTCATCTCGCCCAATCCGGGTGGTGTCGGTCCGCTCACCCGCGCGTTCCTGCTGTCGAACGTGGTGGAG
>NZ_JAUZMZ010000315.1:0-2764 GCF_036327435.1 Rhodococcus chondri
TCCCCGGACGGATCCAGCCCGATCCGTCCGGGGACCGGCCGGCGCCGGTACCCGCCACCCCCCAGCGGGAGCGGGTACCGGTGTCCTATCCGGGATCGACGAGCACCTGTGCCTCGGGCTCGTCCTGCCACAGCTGCGCAAGGAGCGCGCAATACGATCCCGCGGTCGTGGACCAGGTCACGGAGGCCTCGACCCTCCCCAGTCCTCGGCCGATCACTCCGGCCGCGAGCAGCACCGCCCGGTTGGCCAGCGCGGCGGCCGGGCTGCCCCGCTCGGCGACAGTGCCGGCCAGCTCGGCCGCCACGTCGAAGAGCTCTGCCGGCACGGCCGGCACCGACTCGCTGCCCAAACTGTGCCCCCCCCGGTGCGCCCCGGCACGAAGATGCCGATCCGCCTGTTCGAGACCCTGTTCCAACGCCCGCACATGCCGACGCAGCTTGCCCGGCTTGCCGATGTGCGCGGCGGTGATCGTCGGCAGCCGACGTAGCCGCTGGGGATCCGGCAGCCCGGCCTGCTCGAGCATCACGGCGGTCAGGTCCCGGATGAGCCAGTCGGCCAGGGCCGCGGTGGCGCGGTCTGTGGCCGGTACGGTCACCACCGGCATGTTGGTCTTCAACGGTATTTTCCGATCTTTCGGGGCCGAGACGGCGAGCGACTATTCCTTCGGGTCGGTGGGTGCCGGTCTCTCGCCGACGCTCTGCGGCTCGGCAGGCTCACGGTCGGCGATCTCGGTGCTCTTGGGCGCGCCACCGAATCCCACGTGCGCCTCGGCCCGCATGCGTTCGACCATGTGCGGGTAGTGCAGTTCGAACGCGGGTCGTTCGGAGCGGATCTGCGGCAGTTCGGTGAAGTTGTGGCGCGGCGGCGGGCAGCTGGTGGCCCACTCGAGCGAGTTGCCGTAGCCCCACGGGTCGTCGACGGTGACGATCTGGCCGTAGCGGTAGCTTTTGAAGATGTTCCACATGAACGGCAGCACCGACGCGCCGAGGACGAACGAACCGATCGTCGAGATCATGTTCAAGGTGGTGAACCCGTCCGAAGGCAGGTAGTCGGCGTAACGCCGGGGCATGCCCTCGTTACCCAGCCAGTGCTGCACCAGGAAGGTGGCGTGGAAACCGAGGAAGGTCAGCCAGAAGTGCCACTTGGCGAGCCGCTCGTCGAGCATCCGCCCGGTCATCTTGGGGAACCAGAAGTAGATGCCGGCGTAGGTGGCGAACACCACGGTGCCGAAGACCACGTAGTGGAAGTGGGCCACCACGAAATAGGTGTCGGTGAGCTGGAAATCCATCGGGGGGCTGGCCAGGATGACGCCCGAGAGGCCACCGAAGACGAAGGTGATCAAAAAGCCGACCGAGAACAACATGGGGGATTCGAAGGTCAGCTGGCCTTTCCACATGGTGCCGATCCAGTTGAAGATCTTCACGCCAGTGGGGATGGCGATCAGGAAGGTCATGAACGAGAAGAACGGCAGCAGCACCGCGCCGGTGGCGTACATGTGGTGCGCCCATACCGAGATCGACAGGGCGGCGATGCCGAGCGTGGCGTAGATCAGGCCGGTGTACCCGAAGATCGGCTTGCGCGAGAACACCGGGAAAATTTCGGAGACGATGCCGAAGAACGGCAGAGCGATGATGTAGACCTCGGGGTGGCCGAAGAACCAGAACATGTGCTGCCAGAGCATCACCCCGCCGGTGGCGGGGTCGAAAAGGTGCCCGCCGAGCATCCGGTCGTACAGCAGGCCCATCAGCGCCGCGGTCAGCAGCGGGAAGGCGAGCAGGATCAGAATCGAGGTGACGAGGATGTTCCAGGTGAAGATCGACATCCGGAACATGGTCATGCCGGGGGCGCGCAGGCACACGATGGTGGTGATGAAGTTGACCGCGCCCAAGATGGTGCCCAAGCCGGAGACGGCCAGACCCACGATCCACACGTTGGCACCCATCCCGGGCGAGTGCAGCTCCGAACTCAACGGAACATACGCGGTCCACCCGAAGTCGGCGGCCCCACCCGGAGTGACGAAACCGCTGACCGCGATGAGCGAGCCGAACAGATACAGCCAATAGCTGAAGGCATTGAGTCTGGGGAAGGCCACATCCGGCGCCCCGATCTGCAGCGGCAGCAGGTAATTGCCGAAGCCGAACACCACCGGGGTGGCATACATCAGCAGCATGATCGTGCCGTGCATGGTGAACAGCTGGTTGTACTGCTCGTTCGACAGAAACTGCATTCCCGGCACCGCCAGCTCACTACGCATGATCAGCGCCATGAGACCACCGGCGGCGAAGAACGCGAACGCGGTCACCAGATACATCAGACCCAGCACCTTCGGGTCCGTGGTGGTGATCATCTTGTAGATGAACGCGCCCTTGGGGCCGCGCCGTGCCGGTATCGGGCGGGCGGCGACAGGGACGGGCGGTGGAGCAAGAGCGGTCATAAGCTGTCCGATCCGGGATTCTGCACGAGTGCACGGTGATGAGACGCCCTCGAGCGTACCTAATTACTACGCTACATAGTAATTAGGGTCGGTTCGGTGGACCGTGCCGGATCAGGCCAGGGTCAGAGTCAGACACACTGCCGCGGAGGTCGCCCCAAGCCCGACCAGCGCGGTCACGGCAGGCATGGCCATCGACAACGCCGCCGCTGTCGCGTACGACACCTTCGGGCACCGCATCCGCCAGCTCACGCGCAGCTTGAGCAGCCGCAGCGAGGTCTCGTTGCTCAACCCCAAAGTTCCGGCCGGCTGCGGCAGGGTCGAGGCGGAGAC
>NZ_JAUZMZ010000316.1:0-2724 GCF_036327435.1 Rhodococcus chondri
GTGACGACCTGCCGGGGGCCGGTGTCGTCGCCGGGATACCAGGTGCGCAGGCTTTCGTGTCGGGTCAGCACGTCGTGCACGGCGGCGGTGAGCGCGTCGGTGTCGAGGCGGCCGGTCAGCCGCACGGCCAGGGGAATGTTGTAGGCGGCCGAGGTGGTGTCGAACTGGTTGACGAACCACATGCGTTGCTGCGCCGGGGACAGCGGCAACCGGTCGGGGCGGGCGGTGGCGGTGAGCGGAACCCGGTGCCCGCCGTGGTCGTCGAGGATGCGGCCGGCCAGCGCGCGGACGGTGGGCGCCTCGAACAGGGCCCGCACCCCGGCGTCGGTGCCGACCGCGGTGTTGATGCGGGCCACCACGCGGGTCGCGATGAGCGAGTTGCCGCCCAGGTCGAAGAAGTTGTCGTCGACCGAGACGCGGTCGTGGCCGAGGACGTCGGCGACGACCGCCGCGATCACCTTTTCCAGGTCGGTGGTCGGGGGCCGGTAGTCGCCGCCGGTGGCGGTCAGGTCCGGGACGGGCAGCGCGCGGCGATCGAGTTTGCCGACCGGGGTCAGCGGGATCTCGTCGAGCACCACGACCGTGGCGGGCACCATGTGGGCGGGCAGCTGCGCCGCGACGTGCGCGCGCAGCGCCGCGGGGTCGGCGACGCGGTCCGGTTCGGGCAGCACGTACGCGACGAGCACGGTGTCGCCGGACGGGGCGGTGTGCCCGAGGGTGTGGGCGAACGCGACGCTGTCGTGCCCGGTCAGCGCGGCGTCGATCTCGCCGAGCTCGATGCGGAAGCCGCGGACCTTGACCTGGAAATCGGAGCGGCCGAGGTATTCGACGGTGCCGTCGCCGCGCCAGCGCACCACATCACCGGTGCGGTACATCCGCTCCCCCGCGGCGCCGTAGAGGTCGGCGACGAACCGGGCGGCGGTCAGGTCCGGGCGCCGATGGTAGCCGCGGGCGACACCGGGCCCGGCGATGTAGAGCTCCCCGGCGACACCGACGGGCACGGGCCGCAGCCGGTCGTCGAGGATCACCTGGTGGAAGCCGAGCGCGGGTCCGCCGACGGTGACGGTGTGGCCGGGCTGCAGGGCGGGGCTGACGCTGGTTTCGATGGTGGCCTCGGAGGGGCCGTACCCGTTGAACATGTGCCGGCCCGGGGCCCAGCGCGCCACCAGGTCCGGTGGGCACGCCTCCCCGGCGACCACGAGGACGCGCAGGGTGTCGAGGCCGGCCGGGTCGAGAGAGGCCAGGGCGGTGGGGGTGATGAAGGCGTGGGTGACCTGCTGGGCGCGCAGGTAGCGGGCGAGTTCGTCGCCGCCGTAGATCTGGGGCGGCACGATCACCAGGGTCGCGCCGGCGCAGAACGCCTTGGTGAATTCGAAGATGGAGGCGTCGAAGCTCGGGGACGCCAGGTGCGAGACGCGGGCGGTGTGGGTGATCGCGAAGTGGGTGCGCACCTCGGCGTTGAGGTTGGTCAGGCCGCGGTGGGTGACGACCACACCCTTGGGGCGGCCGGTCGAACCGGAGGTGTAGATCAGGTAGGCGGGGTGGTCGAAGTGCAACGGGAGGGTGCGGTCGGTGTCGGTGACCGGGTCGGCCGGGGTCGCGGCGACCCGCTCGCGGAACGCGGGGTCGTCGAGGACCAGCCAGGGCACGGTGTCGGGCAGGTCGGCGCGGTGCGCGGTGGTGGTCAGGCCGAGGGTGGCGCCGCTGTCGGTGAGCATGTAGTCGATGCGGTCGGTGGGATAGGTGGGGTCGACGGGCACGAACGCGGCCCCGGTCTTGGTGACCGCCCACACCGCCGCCACCGATTCGATCGAGCGGGAAATGCCCAGGGCCACCACGGTTTCGGGGCCGAGACCGGCGTCGATGAGGACCCGCGCGACGCGGTGCGACCAGGTGTCGAGTTCGCCGTAGGTGACCTCGCGGCCATCGTGGATCAGGGCGACCGCGTCGGGCAGGATCGCCGCGATCGAGGTGAGCATCTCCGGCCACAGCTGCGGCGAGGCCGAGGGCAGGCCCCGCGCGGGGGCCAGCGCCGCCAGTTCGCGGGCGGTGACGATGTCGATGTCGCCGACCGCGATGTCCGGGTCGCCGGTGAGCGCGTCGAGGATCCGGGTGAAGCGGTCGGCGAAGGACGCGACGGTGTCCGGGTCGAACAGGTCGGTGGCGTAGGTGAACGCGGCGCGGATCCCGGCGGGCCCGTCGGCGCCGTCGATTTCGGCGACGGACAGTTGCAGATCGAAGTGGGACAGCAGCGGGTCGAGGTCGAGCACCGCGGCGGTCAGGTCGGGCAGCCGCACCTCGGGTCGTTCGGTGTCCTGGAATTCGAGCAGCACCTGGAACAGCGGCGAGTACGCGGTCGAGCGCGGCGGATCTAGCACCTCGACGAGCCGCTCGAACGGCAGGTCGGCGTGCCCGAACGCGGCGAGGTCCCCGGCGCGGACCCGCGCGAGCAGCGCCGCGGCGGGTTCGGTGTCGTCGACGCGGGCGCGCAGCACGACGGTGTTGACGAACATGCCGATCAGGTCGTCGAGGGCGCGGTGGCCGCGCCCCGCGACCGGGGTGCCGACGAGGATGTCGCCGCTGCCGGACAGGCGGGCCAGCAGCACCACCAGCGCGGTGTGCAGCACCATGAACACCGACGCGTCGTGGCGGCGCGCGAGGGCGACCAGCCGGCGGTGGGTGGCGGCGTCGACGCGGAACGGGAGGCGGGCGCCGCGCCGGCTC
>NZ_JAUZMZ010000317.1:0-2646 GCF_036327435.1 Rhodococcus chondri
CTTCCAGGCACAGGGTCAGGCGGTGCTGCGGGCGCGCCGCGAGCAGGCGACGAACAGCGAGCGGGCCCGCGAAGCGCAGGTGCGGCTCGACGAGGCACGGATCGCCGCCGAGGAGTTCGCCGAGCAGGCCGCGGTGGCCGAGGAGTCGCTGCTCAACCAGCAGCAGCGACTCGAGACGCTGCAGGAGACACTCGGGGCGAGTGCGGAACGTATCGATGAGCAACTCGAGGAGGCGCGGACCCGCATCGAGGCGACCAAAGCCCGGCAACGCACCGCGGCCAAGGCACACCAGGCGGCGGTCCAGCAGCTCGGGAAAGCGGAGGCGGCATACGAAGCCGCCGAGGAACGGCTGCGGTCCGCGCTGGTGGAGGTGCGCGCCGACGCCGAGCGGCTCGCCCCCTACGCACGCCGGGATGTGCTGGCGCTGTTGGGGATCGAAGAGCAGTACGTGTGGCCGTCGAGTGCGGCGGCGTGGCTCGACGCGGACCAGTGGCTCTACCGGCTCCGCAAGTCGGACGAGTGCGGGCCGGACGACGACATGGCCACCCTGCCGCCGGAAGTGACCGCGCTGTTCGGGGCGCTCGCCACCGCGACGGACTCGGTGACCTCGAGCGACGCGGCGCGCAAGTCGACGCGGTCGGCATTGACGGCAGCACTGCAGGATTTCGACGCACAGCTCGCCGCGGCCGGGCAGGACTACCGGTTACAGTGGGATGCCCCGGACGGGGTGACCGTGGTGCAGGTGCAGGACGAGCAGGGGTTCTCGTCGGTCGGGCAGTTCGCGGTGCGCATCGCCGCGGCCCGGCAGGAGCAGGAGCTGCTGTTGAGCGACTCGGAGCGGCGCATCCTCGAGGATGCCCTGCTGGCCGGTCTGGCACAGCAGATCCACGATCGCACCGTCGATGCGCGGGATCTGATCGCACGGATGGGCGCCGAGATGCGTCGACGGCACATGTCGTCGGGCAACACCATCGGGGTGCACTGGGTGCTCGCCGATCACCTCGACGATCAGGCCCGCGCGGTGTGCAAGCTACTCGATCGGGACGCCTCCGCGCTGTCGCCGGAGGATCTGGCCGGGATACGAGCCCATTTCGCGGCGCGGATCCGCACCGAACGAGCGGCCCATCCGGAGCGGTCGTACCCGGAGATCCTCGCGTCGACGCTCGATTATCGGCGGTGGCGGGTGTTCGCGTTCGGCCTGATCGGGGCGGACGGCAGCGAGGACCGGTTGACGCCGGCGCGGCACTCGGCGCTCTCCGGTGGTGAGCAGTCGGTGTCGCTGCACCTGCCGCTGTTCGCGGCGGCGCACGTGATGCTCGATTCCGCCGATCCGCACGCGCCGCGGCTGCTGGCGCTGGACGAGGCGTTCGCCGGTGTCGACGACACCGGTCGCAGCGAATTGCTGAGTTTGTGTGTGCAGTTCGATCTGGATCTGTTCATGACCGGGTTCGATCTGTGGATCACCTACGCCGGGGTGCCGGGGTGTGCGCATTACGATCTGGCTCATTCGGTGGCCGAGCACACGGTCGCGGCGACCCTGCTGGTGTGGTCCGGCGGTGAGCTGCTGGCCGAGCACGACGGCTCGGATCTGGCGACCGCGCTGGGGTCGCCCGGCACTCGGAAGGTGTCACAGCCGGTGGAAGGCGCGCTCGAGTTCGTCTAGCCGACGGTCGACGCGCCGGATGCTGCGTCACCGGTTACCCGTCACTGAGATCGTTGTCGGTGCTTTCCGGTATTACTGCTGCCGATGTGTCGGCGGTCCGGTCGACGCCGCCGAGTTTCGGGAGGTAGCGATGTGGGCCGACACTCCGGAATTACGAGCAGTGCTCGAGAGGGTTCGGAAACGGCTCGAGCGCAACGGGCTGCAGCTTGCCGGTCAAGTGACGGTTCCGGTCACCGAGTCCACCCCGAACCTGTGGCGGTTGGCGGTCGCGATCCGAGGTGGGCGGGTGACGAGCGCGGCTACTCGGGTGCAGATCCCGCTGGCCGAGCTCGATCGATGGATGCGTTCGTCCGCCAACGGCGGTAGGTCGATTATTGCTGTGCTCGAATCCGAGTCGCCCCTGGTCGACCGGCAGGCCGCCAAAGCCGCAGACGAGCAGGCACTGCGAGACGGGTGGTCACAGGTCCGCGCGATCCTCGACACGCCGCAGCACCGGCACCGGCTCGCTTTTCTCGAGTCGCAACGGATGTCGCTGCGCGAGTTCCGGTCCGGCACGTTACGGGACGCGGCGCGCATCCTCTCGGCCCTCCCCGCCGCGGGCATCTCACCCGTCGAGCTTGCGGAGACCGTGACAGGAGATACCAAAGCCTTGACCGACACTGCCGTGCGCCGATGGGTGCTCCGGGTCCTTGCCAATGACTGCGGGGTCCCCGAGCCGGTCACGGCTTCCGAGCGTGCGGCCGTGTGGGAGCAGTTCGGGGTCACCGACGCCGGTTTGTCGAGCCGGGTGCTCAGTCTTGGTGTGCGGTTGGAAGGTCATGAGGTACCCGTGAAGTATGCAGATGCCGCGGCAGGAGGTTGCGTCCATCAGAGTGGTGTAGAAGCCGGAGCTCAATGAGCTGACCGGCGTGTCGTAACCGGACGAAAGACGGTCACCGCGTGATTCTTCGAGAGAGCTACCAACTCGACTCGACGAAAGAGCA
>NZ_JAUZMZ010000318.1:0-2609 GCF_036327435.1 Rhodococcus chondri
AGGCGCAGCAGATCGATCAGATACTTCTGCGGAGTGGACAGTGTCACCGCCTCGTGCAGGCCCCGCTCCTGCACCTGGGCCACGACACGGGCATCGAGGCCGTCCAGTCGGCGCCGCACCGTCTCGGCGGTCTGCAGCACCCGCGTGATCTGCTCGTCGGACAGCGCGGTGAGATCGAGGGCGCAGAATGCGTCGGTGGCCGCGACGATGCCGTCGACCTGCTCGAACCCCCCCGTCGAACTCATGTACGAATCGTACCCATATTCGAACGTATGTGTGAATGTTTTCCGCGTGGCACTTGATCTCGACGGCGACGGAGACGATCCCCCACGGTTGCGCGCGTCGTACCGTACGACCATGACCGAGATCAGCCCGCTCGACGATGCGGGTTCCCCGTGACCGCGACCGTCTTCGTCGTCGGTGTGCTCGTGCTGGCGCTCGCAGTCGCAGGCATCACGGCAGTGTGGCTGCGTACCCGGCGTGTCGTGACCACCCCGGCCGAACGCGCCGTCCACGCGACCCTGCACACCGCATCGCTCGCGGCACGGCCGTTACGCGGCGGTCTGGATGCGACGTCGGCGACCGAAGCCGCGCCGCACCTGCGGATGCTCCTCGCCGAGGCGCAGGCCGTCGCGCTGATCGACATCGACGGCACCCTCCTCGCCTGGGACGGGCCGTTCGAGGCGTTGTCGGACCAACTGCTCGACGCCGCTGCCCGCGCCGTCGCCGGGAAAAGGCGGGTGCTCGTCGGTCACCGCGACCTGGTGCGCGGGCCGGAGGACTTCGCCGCACGCGCGCTGATCGCGCAGCCACTCGTGATCGAGGAGGTCGGTGTGGCCGGGGTGCTCGGAGTCGTGACCACCACCGAACCCGGCCCGGCGCTGCTCGGCGCGATCACCGAGGTGGCGCGCTACGCGTGCAGCCAACTCGAACTTGCCGAACTCGACGCGTCCCGCGCACGTCTCGACCGCGCCGAAGTGCGGGCGCTGCGCGCCCAGATCAGCCCCCACTTCATCTACAACGCGCTCAATACGGTCGCGTCGTTCGTGCGCACCGATCCGGACCGGGCCCGCGAGCTGCTGCTCGACTTCGCCGACTTCACCCGCTATTCGTTCCGAGCCACCGGCGAATACACGTTGCTCGCCGAAGAGCTTCGCAACATCGACCGGTACCTGACGCTCGAACGAGCCCGGTTCGGCAACTCGCTCGAGGTGAGGCTGCAGGTTGCGCCCGAGGTTCTGAACGTGGCACTGCCGTTCCTGGCGTTGCAGCCGCTGGTGGAGAACGCGGTCCGGCACGGCATCGCAGGCAAGTCCACCCGGGCGGGCACGATCACGATCGTCGCTGCCGACGAGGGCACCGACTGCGTGATCAGCGTCGAGGACGACGGGGTAGGGATGGACCCGGAACTGTTGCGTTCGGGCACACTCGACGCGATCGCCGAGGGCGCCCACGGCGGGGTCAAGGAATCGGCGCACGTCGGGTTGGCCAATGTCGACGACCGATTGCGAGCAGCGTTCGGCAACGATTACGGCCTGGTGGTCGAAACCGCGCCCGGAGCGGGCACGAAGGTCAGCATGCGTGTGCCGAAGTTCCGGGCGGGTATCCGTCCGTGACCGTCATCTACCGTGGCACGATAGGTCCGCCGTGAACGACACCACAGACCTCCTCACCGTATTGGCCGTCGACGACGAACCGCCCGCCCTCGACGAGCTGGCATACCTGCTGCGTGCGCGCGGAGAAATCGCGCACGTGCACACCGCGGGCGACGCCACCACCGCCCTGCGGTTGCTGCGTGACGGCGGCATCGACGCGGTGTTCCTCGACATCAACATGCCGGGTCTGGACGGTCTGGAACTCGCGGGGATCTTGCGGAACTTCGCGACTCCACCTGCCGTCGTGTTCGTGACCGCGCACGACGATCGCGCGGTGTCCGCATTCGATCTCGGTGCCGTCGACTACGTCCTCAAACCGTTGCGGGAGGAGCGTCTCGCCGAAGCGGTGCGGCGCATCGTCGAGCGTCGACGTTCGAGCGGAGGCGCGCCCGCGGAACCGGGCGGCGACGAGGTGATCCCCGTCGAACTCGGGGGTGTCACGACATTGGTGCCGCGCTCGTCGGTGCGCTGGGTGGAGGCGGACGGCGACTACGCCCGGCTGCACACCGCGACAGGGTCACACCTGGTGCGTATCCCGCTCTCGACGCTCGAGAGCCGCTGGGCGGATGCGGGATTCCTGCGCGTGCACCGTTCGTATCTGGTGTCGCTGCCGCTCGTGACGGGAATTCGCAGTNTCGGCTCGGGGCTCGTGGTGTGTCTGCGGACCGACCCCGGCAAGCCGGCTGTCGAACTTCCGGTGAGCCGCCGGCATACCCGTCAGCTCAAGGATCGGCTGATCCGCGGGCCCATGCAGTCGTGGACGTCGCGATGACCCCCTGGATGCTGCGATGAGCACGGTTCCTCCGCAGAAACCGGCGGGTGGCGTGCCGCAGCGGCAGCGTGTGGTGCTCGCGCAGCGTCACGGTGCTCGCATGGTGCGCACCCGTGTCGAGGTGCAGCAGCAGACCGAGGTCGGCGACGCGATGGTGCGCGGGCTGGTGCGCGCTCAGCTCG
>NZ_JAUZMZ010000319.1:0-2584 GCF_036327435.1 Rhodococcus chondri
CGACCGCGCTCTGATCCCGATGTATCCCGCCACCCGCGACGTCGAATCGTGGACCGTGATGCGTTGCGTGCGGCAGGTGCTCGATCAGCTCGACACGGTCGACGAGCCCCTGCCGGAGGAGGTGCGCAGGGTCGCGGGTCGACGGGAGAGTTCGATCGTGCGGTCGGGACGTGTCCCCGACACCACCTCGACGAAGCAGTCGAGCAGGATCAACAGGCCCAGCCCGCCTGCGTCGACGACACCGGCCTCCGCGAGAACCGCGAGTTGCCCGGTGGTGCGCTGGAGCGCTACCGCTGCGGACTCTGCGGCCGCCTCTGCGACGGGTGCGAGCGCACCGATTTCGCGCGCGGTTGCTGCGGCGCCCTCCGCCGCGGCGTGCAGCACGCTCACGATGGTGCCTTCGGCGGGACTGCTAAGAGCACCGGTGACCAACTCGGCAGCGAGGTGCAGTGCGCGGGCGAAGCCCGGTCCGTCGAGCACCGCCCGTCCCTCGACCGAGTCGGCGAAGCCCCGCAGGGCCTGCGCCAGGATCACTCCGGAATTACCGCGGGCTCCGACGAACGCGCCGCGTGCGAGAGCTTCGAAGACCTCCGCGGCGGACAGCGCGCCGTCGACCGGGTCGCCGAGTTCGGCGGCGGCGGCCCGCAGGGTGATCACGAGGTTGGTGCCGGTGTCGCCGTCGGGAACGGGAAACACGTTGAGGGTGTTGATCTCGAGACGCCGTGCGTCGAGGGTCCGGAGACCGAGTTCGATCCACCGGCGCAGCGCGCGTCCGTCGATCTTCTCCCCGATTTCGAGCACCCGATCACACCTCTTTCTGCGCTGTCGCTTCCTGCACGAAAGGGTAGCCGCGCGCCCGGCAGCCGTCCGGTTTGGCCATCGACGGGTGTATTCGCTAAGCTTGCCAGGTTGCCTCGCACGGGTGACTGCGTTCCCCGTGTTCGTAGGACGCAAAGACAGAAGATATCCACTAGACACAAGGAGTTCGCGACATGGCTGCCGTCTGCGACGTATGCGCCAAGGGCCCCGGCTTCGGGAAGTCGGTCTCGCACTCGCACCGGCGTACCAACCGTCGCTGGAACCCGAACATCCAGAGCGTCCGCGCTCAGGTTGCACCGGGCAACACCCGCAAGATCAACGTGTGCACCTCCTGCCTGAAGGCGGGCAAGGTCGCGCGCTGACCCCCGGTCGAGTCCCCGTCGAAGGCCCCTGGTGCGGAATGCACCGGGGGCCTTCGACATTGGCACGAACGTACCAGATATGGTGCGACGGTGACCGATAACCCACAGTCCCACGTGCGCGTAGAGGACGGTGTGCTGCGTATTGCCGTGGCCACCGCCGAACACGGCACCTCGTTGTCCCCCGCCGGTATGGAACAAGGCATCGCCGCATTGCGGGAGGCCGGCCCGGAAATCGGTGCGGTTCTGCTCGTCGGAGAGGGCGCGAACTTCTGTGCGGGCGGCAACGTCCACGGCTTTGCCTCGGCCGACGACCGGGGCGCGCACCTGCTCGACATCGCGAACCTGTTCCACGATTTCATCCGTGAGATAGCTGCCGTCGACGTTCCTGTCGTGGCCGCGGTACACGGATGGGCGGCGGGCGCAGGTATGAGCATCGTGTTGCACGCAGACATCGCGCTCGGCGGCCCCGCAACGAAGCTGCGCGCCGCCTACCCGTCGATCGGCTTCACTCCGGACGGCGGCATGTCCTGGACGCTGCCGCGTGTGGTGGGCATCGCCCGCGCACGCGAGATCATCCTCACCGACGCGGTGATCGGTGCCGACGAGGCCGTCCGAACCGGTTTGCTCAGCCGACTGGTCGCCGACGGCGAGATCCAGAGTGAGGCGTTGCGCCTGGCGCGCACGCTCGCGCACGGCCCCACGCAGGCATATGCCGGTATCCGGCGACTGGTGTCCGATTCGATGCACCGGTCCCTGTCCGAGCAACTCGACGTGGAGGCGGCCGCGATCTCCGCCTCCGCGACCTCACCGACAGGCGTCGAGGGCGTCGACGCATTCGTCGAGAAGCGTCGGCCCGACTGGTCCCTCGGCCGGAACTGACGCCGGCGGGCGGGAGAGCCGGGTGGGTCAGGGAAGACGCCAATCCACCGGCTCTCCGCCCTGCTCGACGAGCAGGCCGTTGGCGCGGCTGAACGGCTTGGATCCGAAGAATCCCCGGGACGCCGACAGCGGTGACGGATGTGCGGACTCCACGGTCGGCACCCCGTCGAGTAGAGGTTTCAGCGTCGCCGCGTCGCGTCCCCACAGAATCGCCACGAGCGGCGACTGCCGCGCGACGAGCGCGCGGATGGCCTGTTCGGTGACCTTCTCCCATCCCTTCCCACGGTGCGATGCGGGTTGACCGGGTTGCACGGTGAGAACCCGGTTGAGCAGCAGCACTCCCCGCTCGGTCCACGGCGTCAGATCACCGTTCGACGGGAGCGGCAGGTCCAGGTCGGTGGTGTACTCCCGGTAGATGTTGGCCAGGCTGCGCGGCACCGGCCGCACATCGGGGGCCACCGAGAAGCTCTGACCGACGGCGTGACCCGGCGTCGGGTACGGGTCCTGGCCGACGATGAGCACAC
>NZ_JAUZMZ010000031.1:0-37458 GCF_036327435.1 Rhodococcus chondri
GTGCTCACGCGCGAACTCGAGTGCCCGGCGCAGCATCGCGGTGCGTTCCGCGCGAGTACGGGCGCTCTGCGTGCTCACCTCGAGCACCACCTGCCCTGCGAAGTCGCTCTCGGCCAACCGGCGGCACATTTCTGCACACGGCTGGCTCCCGGCACCCGGAATGAGGTGTTCGTCGACGGACGAACCGCGTCCGTCGGCCAGGTGGAGATGGGTCAATCCCATTCCCATCCGGTCGGCCAGCGCCATCGAATCCATTCCCGCGGTGGCCGTGTGCGACAGGTCCAGCGTGTAATGCCGGAAACCCGTATCGGTGGGGTCGAGGGACGGGCTGTACGCCGACAGCGCCCGGCCCGGCCCACCCCGCTTACGCAACCGTTCCACCCCGCGATTCCCGCCGAACAGGACATCGGCGCGCATCGGGTACATGTTCTCCACCGCGACCGAGACGTGACTGCGGTCCTCGAGTGCCGCCACCTGATCGACGAACCCGTCGGCGTAGCGTCGCTGCCAGCGGAAGGGCGGGTGCACCACCACCGTCGCGGCACCGACAGTCTCGGCGGCCCGCACCGAACGGTCGAGCTTGGCCGCAGGATCGGCACCCCAGACGCGTTGAGAGATGAGCAGGCACGGCGCGTGCACGGCCAGGACCGGAATCCCGTACTTGCGGATCAGCGCCTTCACCGCGGACAGATCCTGACTCACCGAATCCGCCCACACCATGAGTTCGACGCCGTCGTATCCCAGGTCTGCGGCGAAGCGGAACGCCGCCTCCGTGTTCTCCGGATACACGGAGGCCGTCGACAGACCGACCGCAATTCGCTGCGCTGTCACCATCTTCGCGACCCTATCCGTTCGGCAGCAGAAACAGCAGCGGACCGAACGCCACGAACGCACCCACCGCGAGAGCGATGAGCTGGCTGGCGATGTCGTCGGTGCGGCGCAGAATACGCACCATCGCAACAAGACCGACGATGACAAGAAGCGCGAGGCCGAACGCCACCCACGGCATCATGTCCCACAGCTTCTCGAATCCCTTGAACAGCAGGCCCCCGACGATGATCGCGACGACGGACTCGCCGATCAGCAGGGCCCACTGCTTGATGTTGTTGCCGGACGCGTCGTCCGCTGCGTCCGCCGCGTCGGCGGAGTTGTTGCGCGCCGCCTGTCGGGTGGCCGGCTTCCTGGCGGCGTCCGCCTTCGCAGCCGTCGCCGCGCCGCTCTTCGACGCCACCTTTTCCGGACGCGCTGTCTTCTCGGGTCCGGCCTTCTCGCGACGCGCCGACTTCTCGGATCGGACGGCGCCCTTGGATCGGCCCGGTTTCGCGTCCTCTGCTGCTGCAATCGTGTCGGTCGCCCGGTCGGTGTCCTCGGGTCCGTTGCCCTGCAGATCACTCGCCGGACCCGACAGCAACCGCGGTTCTTGCGTATCGGCCGGTCGCTGCGGCGTCGGGGGCACCACCACCGCGTCGACGTGAGCGCGCGCCCGCCGGGGCAACGCGGACGGACGAATCACCTCGGTGGGCGACTCGACCTTCACGCCGTCCGCTGCTGCGGTCCGCCCGCCGGAGGGTTCACGAGGCGCGACGATGGTTGTGTGCTCGACACTCGGCGGAGGAGGAGTCTCCAGCGCCACCGGCTTCACCCGCGGCGTCGCGGGCACGACAGGCTCCACCTTGGGCGTCACCGGAACCACGGGTTCGACCTTCGGTGTTGCCGGAACCACGGGTTCGACCTTCGGCGTCGCCGGCACGGCAGGCTCGACGCGAGGGGTCCGGGCCTTGGGCGCGGCCTCGGCCGCCGGTGCAGCCCGCGTGACGGGGATCTCCCCGGTCAGTTCTGCCACCGAGATCCCACCGCTCGTGCCCCGGCGGCGTCGCCCGCCGCTGCGCGAGCTCACCTTCTGGCCGTTGCGCGCCAGCAACTCCGCGACCGAGATCTGCCCGCTTTCGCTGCCGTTGTCCGTCATCGAACTCCCACCACCAGTTCGCCGCCCATATCCGTGTCGAGTTTGCGAAGAATCAGGCCCTCACGCAACGCCCAGGGGCAGATCTGCAGAGTCTCCACTCCGAGCGCCCGCATGCTGGCCTCCGCGACGAGCGCTCCCGCGACGAGCTGCTGCGAGCGGTCCGCGCTGACGCCTTCGAGTTCGGCGCGGTCCCCAGTGGTCATGCGTGAAATGAATGCGATGAGCTGGCGCAGGCCACTTGCTGTCAGCTCCCGTCGCACCCGGATACCGGCCGACGAGGGTGCCGCACCGGTCAGCCGCGCGAGGGTACGGAACGTCTTCGACGTTGCTACGCACAGATCCGGGTCGCCCGCGTTCTTCAGGTGCTTGGTCGGCCCGACCAGTTCGGCGTCCAGCCAGTCGCGCAGTGCGGCGATCCGGCGCTTGCCCGGTGGATCCTCGCGGAACCAGTCGCGGGTGAGCCTGCCTGCGCCCATCTGCAGCGAGTACGCGAAATCCGGGTCCTCGTCGCCACCGAAGGTCAGCTCGAGCGAACCACCGCCGATATCCAGGTTCAAAATGCGGCCGGCGCTCCATCCGAACCAGCGCCGCACCGCCAGGAAGGTCAGGCGAGCCTCGTCCTCACCGGACAGCACGTCGAGCCACACACCGGCCTCGTCACGTACCCGGGCCAGCACAGCGTCGGAATTCCCGGCATCGCGGACCGCGGATGTCGCGAAGGCCATCAGCTCGCCGCACCCGGAGGTGCGGGCGATGCTCGCGAACTCGGCGGCGGTCTCGACCAGACGATCTGCGCCCGCGACGGTGATGTTGCCGTCGTCGTCGATGTTCTCCGCCAACCGCAAGGTGGCCTTGGTAGAGCTCATCGGCGTCGGGTGTCCGCCACGATGGGCGTCCACCACGAGCAGATGAACTGTGTTGCTTCCGACGTCGAGTACCCCTAGGCGCACATTCATACGGTACTGGGTCTACCGTCGGGGTCTGTGACAGCAGGTATGCCCGGCCCCGAGCACAAGCTCGACCCGGCCCCCGAAGTTCCCCTCGATTTCCCCCGCGAATGGGTGGAATTCGTCGACCCCGACAACGACGAGCACATCATTGCGGCCGACATGACGTGGCTGCTCTCGCGATGGACCTGCGTGTTCGGCACTCCCGCATGCCAGGGCATCATCGCCGGCCGCCCCGACGACGGGTGCTGTTCACACGGCGCCTTCCTGTCCGACGACGACGACCGCACGAAGCTCGACGCGGCCGTGAAACATCTCACGTCCGACGAGTGGCAGTTCATGAGCAAAGGCCTCGGGAAGAAGGGGTACCTGGAGGAGGACGAGCTCGAGGACGAGCCCGCGGTGCGGACCCGCCGGCACAAGGGCGCCTGCATCTTCCTCAACCGTCCCGGATTCGCCGGGGGTATCGGCTGCGCACTGCACAAGATGGCGCTGCGTCGCGGTGTCGAACCGCTCGAGATGAAGCCCGACGTGTGCTGGCAGCTTCCGATCCGTCGCACGCAGGACTGGGTGGAGCGCCCCGACGGCACCGAGGTGCTGCGCAGCGTCATCACCGAATACGACCGTCGCGACTGGGGTGAGGGCGGACACGACCTGGACTGGTACTGCTCCGGCTCACCCGATGCGCATGTGGGCGCGAAACCGGTGTGGCAGTCGTACGCGCCCGAACTCCGTGAACTGCTCGGCGGTCCGGCCTACGACGAACTGGCACGGCTGTGCCGGCGACGCGAAGGGCTGGGACTCATCGCGGTCCACCCCGCGACCACGGCAGCCCGGCAGGACCGCTGAGTCCCAGCGGTCCGTCCTCCGGGGTCAGCCCTCGAGTTTGTACCCGAGCCCGCGCACCGTCACCAGGTGCTTCGGTTTCGCCGGATCGCCTTCGATCTTGGATCGCAGTCGTTTGACGTGCACGTCGAGGGTCTTGGTGTCACCGACGTAGTCCGCCCCCCACACCCGATCGATGAGCTGACCGCGGGTGAGGACCCGCCCCGAGTTGCGCAGCAGGTATTCGAGCAGGTCGAACTCCTTGAGCGGCAGCGCGACGGGCTCGCCGTTGACGTGCACGACGTGGCGGTCCACATCCATGCGCACCGGTCCGGCCTCGAGAATGCCGTCGTCGTGGCCTGCCTCGACCTCGGGGTCGGTGCCGCGTCGCAGCACCGCCCGGATGCGGGCGATGAGTTCACGCGCCGAGTACGGCTTCGTGACGTAGTCGTCGGCGCCGAGTTCGAGCCCGACGACCTTGTCGATCTCGCTGTCCCGCGCGGTCACCATGATGACGGGCACGCTCGAGCGGCTGCGGAGCTGTTTGCACACATCGGTGCCGCTCATGCCGGGCAGCATCAGGTCCAGTAGGACGATATCGGCACCCGTTCGATCGAACTCTGCCAGCGCAGCCGGTCCGTCACCGGCGATCGTGGTCTCGAATCCTTCTTTGCGCAGCAGGAATGCCAGCGGATCCGCCAGCGACTCTTCGTCCTCCACGATCAGCACACGTGTCACCGTTGAGTCCTCCGTACCTTTCTCTCTCCATAGGCGCCCGGGATCGGGCGCTGCGGCCGGGGTGTTGTCACTGCCCGACCGCTGTCTCGCGGCGCGGCGGCGGGATTTCGTCGTCGCGTTCCTCGAAATGTGCCGGGATGAGCAGGGTGAATGTGGAGCCGGTTCCCGGCTTGCTCCACAGGGTGATCTCGCCGTTGTGATTGGCGGCGACATGCTTGACGATGGCCAGACCGAGGCCGGTGCCCCCCGTCGCCCGCGACCGCGCCTTGTCGACACGGAAGAAGCGTTCGAAGACCCGCTCCTGGTCTTCCTTCCCGATACCGATGCCGCGGTCGGTGACCGAAATGGCGATCTTGCCGTCTCGCAGCGATCGGCTCACCGACACCGGCGACCCCGGCGGTGAGTAGGCGATCGCATTCTCGATCAGGTTGGTCAGGGCAGTGACCAGCAGCGATTGGTCTCCGAGGACCTCGTAGCCGCTGGGCCGGTCGGTGGTGATGTCGATCTCGGCGTTCTCGGCGGTCAGCCCGGTGCGCTCGAGGGACTCGTTCACGATCGTGTCGACGTCGACGACGTCGAGGTCGGGAAGTTTCTCGGCGCCCTGCAGCTTCGACAGGGAGATCAGCTCGGTCACCATGTTGCCGAGTCGCGTGGCTTCGCTCTGGACGCGCTGCCCGAAGTGGCGCACGGTTTCCGGGTCGTCGGTGGACTCGAGCAGCGCCTCGGCGAGCAGCGCCATCGCGCCGACAGGCGTCTTGAGTTCGTGGCTGATGTTGGCGACGAAGTCGCGGCGCGTGGCTTCCATCCGCACATGCTCGGAATCGTCGTAGGCGTACAGCACCACAAAACGGCTGTCGTCGTCGAGCAGTCGCTTGGCGGTGCATCTGACTGCGATGCGGTCGCGGCCGTGCGGATTCTTGCCGCTCAGATCGAGCTCGACCGGCTTACCGGTCTCGAGGACCCGGTTGGCGGCGACCCACGCGCGATCATCGATGAGGCGACTACGGACGAGTCCGAGTTCTTCGGCGCGTGGATTGAAGAGAATGACGTCGTGGAACTTGTCGACGACGGCGATTCCCGTGTACGACGCATAGACGACACGGTCGAGCACGTGGGCCATGGTGAGTTCGGAGTCGTCGGCGCACGCGGTGCGACGGCGTCGCGACCATGCGGCGACGAGGAGTCCGCCGAGGACGGCAGAGACCACGATCAGCAGGACTACCTGCACAACGCTCACGAGTGGAATCGTAATGACACCCGGGTGGGCGGTGAAACCGGGGCGACGCATCCTGCTGCACGTCACACCCTATTTTTCAGGGGTTGTTCCGCTGTTCATTCTCCGTTTGCCGGCTGCGCGGTGGTCGCCACGCAGCCGGCATCAGGGTTCTACTCGCCGCGGTTCTACTTGGCGCCCTGATTGGCCACGGCCGCCGCACCGGCTGCGGCAGCCTCCGGGTCGAGGTAGGTGCCGCCCGGGTTCAGTGGGCGCAAATTCTCGTCGAGGTCGTAGCGCAGCGGGATCCCGGTGGGGATGTTGAGCCCGGCGATCTCCTCGTCGGAGATCCCGTCGAGGTGCTTGACGAGGGCACGCAGCGAATTGCCGTGGGCGGTGATCAGCACCGTCTTGCCGGCGAGCAGATCCTGCGAGATCGTCTCCTCCCAGTACGGGATGAACCGCTCGACGACGTCCTTCAGGCACTCGGTGAGCGGTACCTCGTCGACATCGGCGTACCGCACGTCCGTGTCCTGGCTGTACTTGGTACCGGGCTCGATCGGCGGCGGCGGGGTGTCGTAGCTGCGGCGCCAGAGCATGAACTGCTCTTCGCCGAACTCGTCCTTGATCTCCGCCTTGTTCTTGCCCTGCAGCGCGCCGTAGTGCCGCTCGTTCAGACGCCAGTCCCGGATCACGGGGATCCAGTGCCGGTCCGCCGCGTCGAGCGCGAAGTTCGCGGTGCTGATCGCACGCCGCAACAGGGAGGTGTACGAAATGTCGGGCAGTACGCCGTGCTCGGCGAGCAGCACTCCGGCCCGCTTACCTTCGGCGATGCCCTTGTCGGTCAGGTGCACGTCGACCCAGCCGGTGAACAGGTTCATCGCGTTCCATTCGCTCTCGCCGTGGCGGAGCAGCACAAGTGTTCCGGTACTCATGCCACCAATCCTGACACGGTGTGACGACGATTCGCCCGCGGGATCGGAATGCGTGGGATATATCTGACAACGCGCGTTGCCACTGTGCCGCGCGCGACGATCCCACACCACGATGATCGATGAACCGGGGGGTTCCATTGTGTTCGATGCCCGACTGTCCCGTCGCACCGTCCTCGGCAGTCTCTGCGCGTTCGGCGCCGCAACCGTACTGCCATCGGCCGTACTACCGCCCGGCGCCGCGGCCGCGCCGGTACGGCGCTCACCCGCTCTGCACTCGACCGGCCGCCGCGTGGCAGTTCTCGGGGGCGGAATGGCGGGCCTGACCGTGGCCCACGAATTGATCGAGCGGGGCTTCGAGGTCACCGTCTACGAACCGAAGGCGCTGGGCGGCAAGGCCCGCAGCATCCCGTCCCCGGGTACCGGCGCGGGAGGTCGTCGGGACCTACCGGGCGAACACGGATTCCGCTTCTTTCCAGGCTTCTATCAGCACATCCCGGAAACGATGCGTCGAATCCCCTTCCCCGGCAACCCGAACGGCGTGTTCGACAATCTCGTCGCCGGACCTGCCTTCCGGATGTCGATGCCGGACGGTCCGGACCTGACAGCGCCGGCGTCGATCGCGCCGCTGCGCTTCGATGTGTACGACCCGAGCTCCCTGCAGCAGTCGCTGGGTGCCGCGTTCTCCCTCGGCGGCGCCATTCCACCGCACGAACTCGAAGTCTTCCTGCGCAAGCTTGTCATGTTTCTCACCAGCTGCATCGAACGTCGCGACACCGAGTGGGAGCATCAAACCTGGTCACAGACACTCGAAGCCGACGGCAAGTCGAAAGCTTACCGGGACATCCTGGTCTCGGCCCTGACCCGGCAGCTCGTCGCGGCACGGCCCGCAACCGTCTCGACGCGCACCATCGGCATCATGGGGCAGGCGTTCGTGTGGAACGCGATGGGGACGGTCCCGGCGTACGGGCATCTCGATCGACTGCTGTCCGCGCCCACGAACGAGGCGTGGATCTACCCGTGGGCGGCCTTGCTCCGCAACCTCGGAGTCCGGTTCGAAATGGGCTGGGCGGCAGAATCGTTGGATATCGACGGCGGAAAGATCACGGGCGCGCGAGTGGTCGACGGCGACGGCAACCGGGCCACTGTGGACGCCGACTGGTTCGTCGCCGCCATGCCCGTCGAACGCGCGGTTCCACTGTGGTCACCACGGATTCTCGCAGCCGACCCCCGCCTGGAGGGGATGCGGCAGCTCACCACCGACTGGATGGTCGGCATCCAATACTTTCTGCGCCGGTCCACCCCGGTGGCGCAGGGCCACGTCGCGTATCTCGGTTCCCCCTGGGCGCTCACGTCGATCAGCCAGGCCCAGTTCTGGCGCGGCTCGTTCGCCGGCCGATACGGCGACGGCTCGGCGCACGACTGCCTCTCGGTGGACATCTCCGACTGGGACACCCCCGGAATCCTGTACGGCAAGACCGCCGAGGAGTGCACCGCACAGGAGGTCGCCGCAGAGACCTGGGAACAGATGAAGTTGTGCCTCAACGACTCCGGAGACCATGTGCTGCACGACGACGAGGTCGTGTCGTGGTTCCTCGACCCGGGCGTCCGGTGGGACGCGGCCGCCGGCCGCAACACCAACGACACTCCCCTGCTCATCAACACCGCGGGCTCGTGGACGAACCGGCCGGACGCACGTACAGCGATCCCGAACCTGTTCCTCGCGGGCGACTATGTGCGCACCGATATCGACCTGGCCACCATGGAATCCGCGAACGAATCGGCCCGCGCCGCGGTCGCGGCCCTACTCGAGGCCGCCGGTTCTCCCGCGGCGCCACCGTCGCTCTACCGGCTGCACGAACCACCCGAACTCGCGCCTGCTCGGCAGATCGACGCCGACCGTTACCGCGCCGGACTCCCCCACCTGCTCGGCACCTGACATGAACGAGGGCCGATCCGAATATGCTTGCAGCACATTCGGATCGGCCCTCGAGCGGTCGCGGCCGCCAGCCTAGGACGCGGGTGCGGCGCTCTCGGCGGACCGAAGATCCTTGCGCAGGATCTTACCCGCCGACGACTTCGGCACGACGTCGATGAACTGCACCTTGCGCACCTTCTTGTGCGGGGAGACACGCTCGGCGACGAAAGCCATCACGTCGTCCTCGGAGAGGCCGGAATCGGGCTGGCGCACAACGAACGCCTTGGGCACCTCCTCGCCTTCGTCGTCGAGGACACCGATGACGGCCGCATCGGCGATCTGCGGGTGCGTGAGCAGCAACGCTTCGAGTTCGGCCGGAGGCACCTGGTAGCCCTTGTACTTGATGAGCTCCTTGAGCCGGTCCACGATCGTGACGACGCCGTTCGCGTCGACCGTGGCGATATCGCCGGTGTGAAGGTATCCGTCGCTGTCGAGGGTGTCGGCGGTGGCCTGGGGATTGCCGAGATAACCCGCCATGATGTTGGGGCCCGTGCACCACAGTTCGCCCGGTTCGGACACACCCTCGCCGGTGGGGTACTCGACCTCGGCACCGGTGGCCGGATCCACGATCTTGCACTCCATGTTCGCAATGGTCGGACCGACCGAATCGAGCGGAGTGTCGTCGTCGTCGAACGGAATCGCGTGGCTGACCGGGCTCATCTCGGACATGCCGTAACCCTGTCGGACCTTGCACCCGAGCCGTTCGGCGACGGCACCGCCGAGCACCCGGTCCAGAGGCGCGGCACCGGAGAAGATCGTGTGCACACTCGACAGGTCGTACTTGTCGACGAGCGGATGCTTGGCGAGGGCCACTGCGACCGGCGGCGCGATGTAGACGTATGTGCACTTGTACTTCGCCACGTTCTCCAGAAACTCGACGAGGTCGAATTTCGGCATGGTCACGAGTGAGGCACGAGCGTACAGGGCCGCATTGAGCAGCACGGTCATGCCGTAGATGTGGAAGAACGGCAGGACGGCGAGGATCTTGTCGTCTGCGCCGAGGCCCATGCGCGGGAAGATCTGGCACACGTTCGCAACGAGGTTGCGGTGGGTGAGCATGACCCCTTTGGGACGCCCGGTGGTACCGGACGAATACGGCAGCACCGCCAGGTGGGTCGCGGGATCGAAGGTCACCTCGGGCGCGGGTGCCTGCTCGACGAGCAGGTCGCGCAGCGAGGGATGCCCTTCGGCGCCGTCGAGCACGATGAGCAACTCGTCGGGAATCCCCACCTCCGCCGCCGCCTCCTTGGCTTGCGGCAGCAGCGGCGACACCACGACCAGCGCCTTCGCCTTCGAGTCCTCGAGTTGCTTGACGATGTCCTGAGCCGTGTACAGGGCATTAATCGTCGTGGCGGTGGCGCCCGCACGCAGGATGCCGTGGAAGACAGGGGCGAAAGCGGGAATGTTGGGCGAGAGCAGTCCCACGACGTCACCGACCCCGACGCCACGAGCTGCGAGAGCACCTGCGACGCCCTGGATCTGCCCGACGAGCGTGCGGTAGTCGACGACGTCGCCCGATGTTCCGTCCACCAGAGCCGGCCGCTCGAGATCCGCCTCGGCCATCGAGCCGAACAGAAAGTCGTAGACACTCAGTGCCGGGATCTCGACATCAGGAAAAGGGCTGTGGAAACTCATGATCCTCCTCGACACGAAACTTCACCGGCACCGGATGCCGGCGCAGGCGGGCACGCACTGCCCCCCAACTGTGAATACTGTCACAGTCGTCGCGTGACGATACCGGGTGCGCACCTCCGTGCATGCACCGCCAGTGCACGAATCCCGCGCGCATCGGTGATGCGCGCGGGATTCGGCAGGAGTCCACAAGTTACGACCGGATCGCTACGGACCGCTCGCGTATGGACCGACCATCGATCAGAAGTACTGACCGCAGGTGGGCCAGGCACCGATGCCCTGACCGGCGAGCACGTTCTCC
The DNA here is from genome assembly GCF_036327435.1 of Rhodococcus chondri. Taxonomy (NCBI): domain Bacteria; kingdom Bacillati; phylum Actinomycetota; class Actinomycetes; order Mycobacteriales; family Nocardiaceae; genus Rhodococcus; species Rhodococcus chondri. The sequence continues at coordinate 10,533 of NZ_JAUZMZ010000031.1, forward strand.
GCCACGCGGATCTGCTCCTCGCGGGAGGCGTTGCTGGCAACCCCGGTGCCGCCGTAGGCCTGCCAGGTGCTCTGGCTGAACTGCAGGCCACCGTAGTAGCCGTTGCCCGTGTTGATGCCCCAGTTTCCGCCGCTCTCGCACTGCGCCACGGCATCCCAGTTGCCGGATGCGGCATTGGCCGTGCCGGTTCCCAATGCGAGGGGGGTAACCACGAGGGCCGCGGCAGTCGCGACGGTGCCCAGGGTGCGCTTGATGTTGAACTGTGCCATGTCGGGTATATCCTTTCCGGCTGCTTGCGAGGCCCGCGTCGACGGTTTGTGCCGACGTTCTTGCCGGTGATCCGGATCGTGGATCACGCCTCGCCCTGCCCCTCGAAAGGTGTTGAGATCCGAATCCCGCGGGGCAGAGTCAGCGGCGGCGGGCCGGTGCGTATTGCCCTGTCGTATCGGGCTGGTTACGACCGTAGGCGCTCATCACGGATCGGTCACGGGGCAATTTTTGGGCACGGCCGTGCCAGAGTGAAGTGCGCCCACCGGGCGTAATGGCAGGTCACGCAGAAGAAATCCCTGCGTCGGCACCATCGGATCACAGCACAAGGCTGTGGCGATGCTCACATCTCACAACCCCACAGCCCTCGCAAACCGGGCGTGAGCTGCGCTACAGAGTGGTCGAGTCCGCGCCGTTATCGGTGTCCGACACAGGTTCGAACGGCTTTCCGGTCTCGTCCTCGATGAGGTTCCGGAACGGTTCGAGATTGCGTAGCGGCTCGCCGCGCGACACCCGCCACTCCCACTCGCGGGTGATCGAGGAGAGGAAACCCAGACCGACAATGATGTTGAAGTCGTAGTCGGCGGCTTCGAGGACCTGTCCGAGCACCGCGTCGAGTTCCTCGGGTGTGACCGCATGCTCCGCGATGCGGCCCACGAGATAGATGTCTCCGGCCTTGTCGAGCGTGTAGGCAACGCTGTAGAGGCGACGATTGCGCCGCAGCAGATACCGGTACACGCCCTCGAAGTTCTCGTCCGGCTTCCGGCACACGAATGCCTCGACGCGAACCCCGTGCGTGCCGACGGTGAGCAGTGTGGTGGTCTTCAGCTTGTTGTCACCCGGTAGGTCGACGACGAAATTGCCGCCCTCCTTGCGTGAGAACTCGAGTTCCCGATCCTTCAACGTGGATTCGATCAGCCCGCACAGCTGCTCACTCATGCCCTCACCCCACTGGTTCGCCGCAATTTCCACAATCCGCGCTGCCGGCGCAACGAGAACTCGCCGGTCCCGAATGCGCGGTTCCGGCGCATTCCCGCCCTGCGATAGCTGTCCAGCAGCCCGTCCGCCGTGTGTTCCCACGAAAAGCTCTCGGCATGCATCGGCGCGGCCGCGGCGAACGTGGCCAGACGTTGCGGGTCGGTCACCAGCGAGCGCAGCGCACTTGCCCAGTCGTCCGTACGGTGCCCGTCGACGAGCAGCCCGGTCTCACCGTCTCGCACCGCGACACCGAGCCCCCCGACATTCGCGGCGAGCACCGGTGTCCCGCATGCCTGAGCCTCGATGGCAACAAGCCCGAAGGATTCCGAATAGCTCGGTACCGCAACGACATCCGACGCCCGGTACACCTGGACGAGGCGTTCCGAAGGCTGTGGGGGCAGGAACGTCACCCGGGCGGCGATACCGAGATCCGACGCCAGGTCGATGAGCGAATCGGGGCGTTGGAGTCCGGTACCCGACGGTCCGCCGACCACGAGCACCCGTAGCGGCACGTCAGGAGCATCGGCGATCGCCCGCGCGGCGGCACGCAGCAACACATCGGGGGCCTTGAGCGGCTGGATACGGCCGACGAACGTCACGATGGTCTCGCGCGGGTCCAGACCCAGTTCTGCTCGCGCGGCCGCCTTGTCGCCGGGCCGGTAACGCGTGAGATCGGCACCGGGCGCGACCACGTCGATCCTCGACGGGTCCGCCCCGTAGATCCGCTCCAGTTGCGTCGCTTCGTCCGCGGTATTGGCGACCATCCGATCCGATTCGGCGACGACCTGCTGCTCACCGATCTGCCGTGCTGCGGGCTCGGGAGTGTCGCCCGCCGCGAGCGAGGCATTCTTCACGGCCGCGAGCGTGTGGGCCGTGTGCACGAGCGGCACACCCCAGCGGTCCCGGGCCAGCCAGCCGACCTGCCCCGAAAGCCAGTAGTGCGAGTGGACCAGGTCGTAGTAGCCCTGCGGATGCCGCGCTTCCTCACGCAGCACCCCCGCTGCGAAAGCACACAGCTGGGTGGGCAGATCCTGCTTGTCGAGGCCTTCGAACGGACCGGCCGCGAGGTTTCGCACCAGGACGCCGGGCGCCGCCTCCTGCACCGCAGGATCGGACGACGACGTGGCCCGGGTGAAGATCTCGACTTCCACGCCCCGCCGAGCCAACTGGATCGCGGTCTGCAGCACATACACGTTCATGCCACCGGCGTCCCCCGTGCCGGGCTGCGCCAGCGGCGAGGTGTGGACCGAGATGACGGCAACGCGATGTGGGCGACTGGGCTGGGATGTCACTCCCCCATACTGCCCTGCTCCCATTCGACGCGAGCAGCGACCTCTCGCACGGCAACCCCTACACGGACTCCCCGAACCGGGTGACCTCCGTGACGAACCGCTGCGGATCCTCCACGAACGGCCCGTGCTCGGCACCTTCCCAATACGACGTCGTCACCCGTGCGAGCAGGGCCTCGGCGTGCCGCGCTGCGGATATATCCACCACGGTGTCCGCGGTGCCGTGCAGGATGAACACCGGCAGGTCGAGGTTGCGGAGCAGGTCGTCGTTACCTTCCGCACGGGCGAACAGCGCGGCCCGGACGCGGGGCGGAGTGCTCAGGCTCGTTCCGAGCAACGCCTGGGACACGGCGCCCCTGCCCGGTGCCGATCCGGCCGGCGCCGACCCGGTCAGCGCCGTTCCGAACGCGCCGAGCGCCGGAACGGCCTCGCCGGGATCCTCGGACATCGCAGCCGGCATCGCCGCACGCATGGCCTGTCCGACCCTCCCGCCCGCCTCCCCGCGGCCGATACCGGTGATCGCACCGACAAGCACCACCCCCGCGATTCCCGCTGGCCCGTGGACAGCGAGATAGTCGCAGATCACCAGTCCCCCGTACGACCAACCGAGCAGGACAGCACCTGCTGCGCGCTCTGCTTTCAACACGGCGTCGACGTCCGCCGCCCAGGTCTTCCGCTCGTCGTACCCGGTCTCCGGTGCACCGGAGTAGCCGTGTCCACGCAGATCCACCGCGATCACCCGGAAGCTGCGGCCCAGATCCGCGAGAACCTGCTCGCCCCAGCAGCGCGAAGACTGCGCCCAGCCGTGCAGCAGAACCAGTGGGCGCGCATTCTCGTCACCGAACGTGCGGTAGACGATCGGTGTGCCGTCACTGCTGTGCACTTCTCGGACACTGGGCACATTTCCACCGGAAACCTCGCGCGCTGCCATGCGCGTTACTGTAGCCGCGCTCTCGCGTGGATCCCGGCCGCGCACGCCACGGCGAGCACGCCCGCCGCGACACCGACTCCGTACCCTGCTCCGGCACCGGCTCGATCGATGACCTGCCCCACCAGGGCCGACCCTGCGGCGACACCGACTCCGAGGCCGGCAACCGTCCAGGTGATGCTCTCGGTGAGCTGCGCCGCGGGAACGGTGCGCTGGGACAGCGACATCGCGATGATCATCGTCGGCGAGATCGCCACCCCGGCGAGCATGTACAGCGCAGCGAGCACGGGCACGGTGTCGGCGAGCAGCAGCGGCCACAGCAACACCGCCACGGCACCGGTGGTGACCAGCAACTGACCGGTCAGCGACGACCTCGACGAGCGTGTCCCGAACACGAGCCCACTGAGCGCCGAGCCGGTCGCGAACAGCGCGATGACGATGGTCGCCGCACCGGCCGCGTCACGTTCGGCGGTGAACGCCACAGCGGCGACGTCGATGACACCGAAGATCACCCCCATAGCGAACATCACCGCGGTGAGCGCCACGAGCACCGGCAAGCGGAGCACATTGACGGTCGGACGGTCCGGCGAGCGCGGTTGCACAGGCGGTTCGGTGCTACGCAACCCGGCAAGGACGACAGTGCCGACGAGCAGCAGCACGGCGCCCAGCAACGGTCCCGCCTCCGGGAACACCGCGACGCTGAGCCCGACCGACAGCACGGGTCCGACGATGAAGCACACCTCGTCGATCACCGCTTCGAGCGCGAACGCGGTACGCAAACGGTCGGTGCCGCCGTGCACTTCGGTCCAGCGGGCACGGACCATCGCGCCGATCGTCGGCATCAGACCGGCCGGTACCGCGCACACGAACAGCCACACGGTGGGCACTTCGAAACGCACCCCCGCCAGCATCGCGAGCGTCGCAGCGGCGCTGATCGCCGCTGCCACCGGCAGCACACGATGCTGACCGTGCCGATCGACCGCCCGCGACACGAGCGGTGTCAGCAGCGCATACGACAGGGCGAACACCGCCGACAAGGCACCGCCGAGGCCGTAGTCGCCCCGCAGTTGAGAGAACATGGTGACGATGCCGATGCCGATCATCGCGATCGGCAGCCTCGCAACGAAACCGGCCACACAGAACGCCGCCGACCCGGGTGCCGCGAACAGAGCGCGATACGAACCGCCCGGTCGTGGTGACACGTGTACTCCCACTCTCCTGTCCTTTCCGGTACCCGAGATCGGGCTATCCGTGCCAGCATGCAGCGTATGGGCGTTCTGGTTTGTTTCCATGCACATCCCGACGACGAAGTATTCATCACCGGCGGTGTCATGCGTCTGGCTGCGGACGCCGGGCACCGGGTGGTGCTCGTGGTTGCCACGGACGGAGCCGCGGGCGAGCATCCCGACGGGTTGCTCGCCCCCGGCGAATCACTTGCAGAACGACGCATGCGGGAACTCGAGCGCTCGGCGGAAGCACTGGGGGTGTCCCGGCTCGTATCACTCGGCTACGCGGATTCGGGGATGGCGGGTACGCCCGAGAACCTCAATCCGGAAGCGTTCGCCAACACCGACGTCGCCGCCGCGGCCGCACGACTCGCCGCACTCGTCGAGGAGGAGCGAGCCGACGCGGTGACGATCTACGACCCCAACGGGGGCTACGGCCACCCCGATCATGTGCAGGTGCACCGGGTCGGCGTACGGGCGGCCGAAGCCGTCGGCCACGACGCCGTGTACGAAGCAGCGATGAACCGCGATCATCTCGTCCGACTGCTGGCCGCGAACCCCGAAGTGGCCGGCGATGTGCGTCCGCCGGAACTCGACACCTTCGGACTGCCCGAATCCGAATTGACCACCGTCGTCGATGTCGCCGGCACCATCGCCGCCAAGATCGCGGCGATGCGCGCGCACGAGTCGCAGATCGGCGACTTCGGTCCCATGCTGGGCATGAGCGAGGAACAACTGCGCGACGCTTTCGGCACCGAGTGGTTCCGGCGACGTGGCGCCGCGACGGGCCTGCGCGAGACGTCGTTGCGCCTTCCGAAACCGGCCGCCCACACCGAAGGAGCACGATGGAACAACGCATCGCACTGAATCGGTCCATCGCGGCACCACCGAGCGCGGTGTGGGCGGTACTCACCGACCTCGACGACGCGCCTCGCACGTTGCGCGGTGTCACCGCCGTCGAGCGGCTCAGCGGCACCGGCTACGAGGTCGGCACCCGATGGCGCGAAACGCGGGTGGTGTTCGGCAGATCCGCCACCGAGGAGATGCAGGTCGCGGAGGTGGAGCCGGAACGGCGCACCGTCGTGACCGCCGAGTCCGGCGGAACCCGTTACCGGACGGTGTTCGAACTGACGCCCACCGCTGCGGGCACCGACCTGCGCCTGGAGTTCTGCGGGCGGTCGGGGCCGATGGGCGCGATGCAGAGTCTTCTTCTGACCTTGGTCGGACCACTCGCAAAGCGTGCGACGGCCAAGTCCATGCGGCAAGATCTCGACAACATCGCCGCCGCCGCCGAGCAATCGAGGTAACTACATGTCCCTGTACACCCGTTATCGCGAGAGCGGCGCAGACCTGCCGTTCGGAAATCCGCTGGTCGCCCACGGAGTGGCGATGGAGGGTTACTTCTGGCGCTTCACCCAGCCGGACAGCGGCCGCGTCGTCATCGCCCTGTGTGGGGTCAATCGCGCATCCGACGGCCATTGGGCCACGTTGGGTCTGGCCGCCGCCCCCAACGGATTCCTCCGCACCGCAGCACATCCGGAAGGTTTCGCCCACCCCGCCCGGCTCGGCGCCACCGCGGGAACCGCCTTCAGCGCCGGCGCCGACCGCGTGTGTATGAACCTCGGATCGGACGCCGAATTGAACGTGCGTGTCTCGCCCACCCGGCCCTGGCCGCGCCGCCGTTTCGGCGGCTCGAGTGTGTTCCACACGGTCCCGGCGCTGAACCAGTACTGGCATCCGTGGCTGCTCGGTGGACGCGCCGAGGGGCACGCAATTCTGGGCGACGAGAAGTGGAACCTCGACGGCGCCCACGTGTACTGCGAAAAGAACTGGGGCCGCGGCGGTTTCCCCGAATCGTGGTGGTGGGGTCAGGCCCAGGGCTTCGCCGACCCCGACGCATGCGTCGCGTTCGCGGGCGGCCGGATACATTCGGGGCCGCTGCACACCGAGGTGACCGCAGTGGTGGTTGCCCTGCCGGACGGCCGGGTGCTGCGGCTGGGCAACCCTGTCACCTCGCCGGTGCGGGCCCGCGTCACCGACGAAACGTGGTCGCTGCGGGGCCGTAACAGCCGATGGAGCGTCGAGATCTCGGCGAGCGCCCCGCTCGGCTCCGCCCACGTGTTGCCCGTGCCGTTGCCGGGGGAGCGCCGCAACGTGGCCGGGTCGATCGAACACCTGGCGGGGTCGATGAGCGTCACCGTTCACGAACGCGGCCGGCTGGTCTGGGCGGACGAATCCTCGCTGGCAGCGCTCGAGCACGGCGGGCTCGACCGGGCCCGGGCCGAACTGGACCGGCGATGGGCGGCCCCGGACGCAACGGACGGCGCCCCCGTGACGTCGTGATCGAGTCGGCACCCCCCCGCGGCCGACCGCGAACATCAGGTTCGTGCCCGGCGTACGGCGCCGAGTGGGTCGGCGTACAGCGAAGCGAGCGACACGGCACCGGCCGCGTGGGCCTGCACTCGGTTCCCGAATCCGCTGATGCGCACGTCCTTCCGCGGAAGGGTCGACGCCCGGGCGAAAGCCTGCGCGACGTGGGGCACCCCGGCCGGATACTCGGTGAAGGCCTGGCCACCGAGGACGACCCGGTCCGGGTTGAACAGGTCGCGGAGCATCGCGACGGTGCGACCGAGTACCTCGGCTCTTTCCACCAGCAGCTCTCGGGCCGGCCGGGAGCCGTCGTGCGCGACCTTGTACAACGCCTGGATCGTGGGGGCACGCCGCGTGGCGTCGCTCGCGTCGAACAGACCCGCGGCACGGGCACGTTGCACGACGGCCTGGTCGCTCACGGTCGCTTCGAGGCATCCGGTGCCGCCGCACGGGCACGCCGCGGATGATCCGGTGGGCAGGTGGGAGACGGACCCGGGACCACCCGCCGGGGTATGCACCTTGCCATCGAAAGTAATTGCGATACCGGTGGTTTCACGGGCATAGAAGTACAGGCTCGTGCCGGTCGCCTCGGCGGCATCGCGGTCCGGAGCCAGTAGCAGTTCGGCAGCGGCCATCGACTCGACGTGCGCCGCCACCGACACGGGCAGACCCAGCCCACCTCCGATCACAGCACCGACCGGCGCCCCCTTCCACCCCAGTCGAACGTGGTCGACGATGCCGGTGACCGAGTCGACCCGGCCGCCGAGCGCGACACCGGCCCACAGCGGGGTGCGGCGGTGCCAGCGTGATGAGAAGGCCCGTGCACTTGCCGTGATGGACGACAGCGCGATGCTCTGGTCTCCGTTCGGAGTGGGGATTCCGACGGCGCCGATGATGCGACCACGAATATCGCTCGCCACGATTCCCGTGGTGACGGCGCCGATGTGGATGCCGATCGTCAGATAGCGTTCGTGATCGGCCTCGACCGGAACGCGTGGCCTCCCCACCGCACCGGGCTCGACGAGGTCGGGCCGTTCACGGAGCAATCCCGCCGCGATCAACGCGGAGACCTGGCGGTTGACGGTCGCGACACTGAGCCCGGTGATCTCGGCGATGGTGTCGCGCGGGACCGGGCCGCGATGCGCTGCGGCACGAAATACCGAGGCTCCGGCACCATCGGCGATCCGTAACTCGGGCGGAACGATCAAAGCTTGTGACACGGGGCGCCGCGTCGTGGGACGAGTCCGTCCCGGCGCAGGCCGGGCCGAGGCGGTGCGAGGCAGGGCGGTGCCGGGAAGCGCGGCGCGAGGCAGCGCACGCGTGACGGCAGGGGTGGACAGGGCGGGTGTTGGCACAGCGCGATTCCTTGCAGTCCCGACCGCGAGAACGGCCGCAGGAGACAGGGGCATGACATGGGATCGACACGCCGAACACCACAACGCACATGCATCGGGGAATGAGATCCGTCGGGCGGATCGAGTTCGGCGCGGAGTTACTTTCCGCAGTTGCGACAACAAAGTTCGCGTGCCAGAGGCAGCCGGGATCCCAGCGCGGCAGTCACGTAGGTGACGCGCGGGGCAGCTCCTCCGGTCGACGACATGGGTGAAGGCTAACCGTGGTGTGGGTTCTCCTCAACCGGCGGGGAAATCACCGCCGACTCTCCGAATTGCGGACTCACCGATCCCGCGGCGGGAGCCCACTGTTTCGGGCGACATCGGTGCGAGCAGAAGGGCTTCCCACGCGTCGACGAGTGCCGACAGTTCACCCTGATCGGGTGGCGTGCCGTCAGCGTCGAACCGGGCAAGACTCCGCACGATACTCGCGTACACCAGGAGGAGGCGCTGATTCAGGACGTCGTCGGGTAGGTGGGTGATCGACTCCTTCAGGGCGATGTAGGCGGCGCGTCCACCCGCGGTGACCGCGGGATCTGCCGCGGTGTAGTGCTCGGCGAGCTGGTCCCTGTTGATCAGCTGGTTGAGCATGGCGACGTAGTGGTTTCCCCGTCCTATGGTGTGCGCCAACGGCAGGGCGATTGTCCACAGCGCGTCCCGTGTCGACAGCTCGCCCTTCGCCACCGTCAAGCGCGCCACCATCGCGTCCCGCTCCTCGTTCACCGCGGGCAGCCGGTGCGAGAACACCGCACGGAGCAGGCCCTCTTTGGTACCGAAGTAGTACCCGATCACCGACGAGTTGTGCTGGCCGGCGGTCTTCCTGATCTCGGCGAGGGTCACCCCGTCGTAGCCTCGCCGTGCGAACAGGCGCTCGGCAGCTTCGACCAGCCGGGTCCTGGTCTGCTCGCCGGAGATGTAACGCCCTCGCGCCGCTGTCATAGAGTTCGAGACTAGTTCCGGTAGCAGGGATCCGCAGATCGGCACGGACGCTCCGGCAGCGTAGAACCATGATCGACACGCGTACCCGGACGGCTGCTCCTAGGATCGTCGCCATGAGCATTTCCAGCGACTCCCGTATCGCCGTCGTCACCGGCGCTTCGTCCGGCATCGGAGAGGCCACGGCGCGGACCCTCGCGGCGCAGGGTTACCACGTCGTGGTCGGCGCACGACGCCTCGACCGACTTCAGGCGCTGGCCGACGAAATCGGCGGCACCGCATTGGAGTTGGATGTCACCGACGAGGACTCCGTCACCGCGTTCACCACCGTGCTGCCCCGTGTCGATGTCCTCGTCAACAATGCGGGTGGCGCCAAGGGCCTGGCCCCCGTCGCCGAAGCGGATCTCGACGACTGGCGCTGGATGTGGGAGACGAATGTTCTCGGCACGCTGCGCATCACCAAGGCCCTGCTCCCGAAGCTGATCGAGTCGGGCGACGGGCTGATCGTCACCGTCACGTCGGTCGCCGCATTCCATGCCTACGACAACGGGTCGGGCTACACCTCCGCCAAGCACGCGCAAGCTGTGCTGCACCGGACGCTGCGCGGCGAGTTGCTCGGGCAGCCGGTCCGGCTGACGGAGATCGCGCCGGGCGCGGTGGAGACCGAGTTCTCGCTGGTCAGGTTCGCCGGCGATCAGGAGCGCGCGGATTCGGTGTACGAGGGCATCACACCGCTGGTTGCGCAGGACATCGCCGAGATCATCGGTTTCGTCGCGTCACGGCCGGCACACGTGAACCTCGACCAGATCATCGTCGCGCCGCGCGACCAGGCGGCGCCGAGCCGCTTCCACCGCACCACCGGATGATCGCCGCGGCGCGGTTGCGCTCGTCGTTGTTTCCGGACGGGTGCCGGCCGGGATTGCGGCGCCGCCGGGTGAGAGATCGGAAAGAGACCGACCGATAAGTACTCTCGCCAGGTATGCAGCAGCGCCTTACCCCCGGCCCCCTGTTCGACGACCGCGGTCGCCTCGACCGGCCCGGCTGGAGCACCAGTGAGATTCGCACCTACGACCGAGCGCAAATCGCTGCGTCACGTCTGCGAATCAAGGAATGGGACTACTACTGTGTTCTTTCCGACGTTCTTTCCGACGATCCCCTGTCCGACGGCACCACTGCCGGCAGGCCCGCGGGCCCGTACGGCATCGCGCTGACGGTCGCCGACAACGGATATATGGGGTTGCTCGGGGTCAGCCGGCTCGACCTCGCCGCACGATGCGAAGTCACCGCCGACACCATGATTCCGCTGCCTCTGGGCCGGATGCGGATGCCGGCAAGCGCGGACAGCGGGGACGTGGTCGTTCGTCACGGCGGCCTCCGGATCGAATACCGTCATGTGCCCGGAGGCCGGCGGCTGACCGTCGACCATCCCGGTTTCGACGGTGGTCGAGGACTGTCGGGCGAACTGCTGCTGACGGCGCCGGAATCGGACCGGATGGTGATCGCGACGCCCTTCCCGCATGCACCGAAGGCGTTCTACTACAACCAGAAGATCAACTGCCTGCCCGCGTCCGGGGACATCACGGTCGGTGATCGGACATATCGGTTCGAGCCGTCGAGCGCCTTCGGCGTGTTCGACTGGGGTCGTGGCGTGTGGACGTACGACAACACGTGGTACTGGGCGTCGGCCTCCGGGCTGCACAACGGTGTCCCGTTCGGGTTCAACATCGGCTACGGATTCGGTGATACGAGCGCCGCGAGCGAGAACATGCTCTTCCACAACGGTGTCGCGCACAAGCTCGACCGCGTCCACTTCCATCGACCGCGCGACACCTACGTCGATGCACCGTGGCAGTTCACCAGCAACGACGGCCGATTCGAGATGACGTTCGCCCCCATCCTGGACCGCGCGGCCGACGTCGACGCACTCGTCCTGCGTTCGACCCAGCACCAGGTCTTCGGGCGCTTCACGGGTTTCGTCCTGCTCGACGACGGAACCCGCCTCGACATCGAGAACCTGCTCGGGTTCGCAGAGGAAGTTCGCAACCGCTGGTAGGGCCGGTCAGATGACGCAACCCACCGTCACCGGCTCGGGATGGAGGCGCACACCGAACGCATCCTCGACGCCGTCCCGCACTTCCCGCGCGAGCGCAATCAGGTCTGCGGTGGAGGCGGAGCCGCGGTTGGTCAGCGCCAGCGTGTGTTTCGTCGACAGCCTGGCCGGTGCGTGGTCGCCGGGGAAGCCCTTCGAGAATCCCGCGCGTTCGATGAGCCAGCCCGCGGAGAGCTTCGTGCCCGCTTCTGCCGGGAACTGCGGAATCCGTACGTCGTCTCCGACCCGTGCCGCGACGGCCGCGAGCACCGCGGGCAGCTCGTCGTCCGGCACGACCGGATTCGTGAAGAACGATCCGGCGCTCCACGTGTCGTGGTCGCCGGAGTCGAGCACCATGCCTTTGCTCCGACGGAGGGCGAGCACGTGCTCACGCACCTGCGACGCCGGTCGGCGCTCCCCTTCTTCCGCTCCCAGGGCCGCCGCGAGCTCGCGGTAGCCGAGCGGGGCACTGGACCCGTCGGGCCGCACGTCGAGTTCCACCTCGAGGACGAGCGCGGCGTCGGAGTGCTTGAGCACGCTCGTGCGGTAACCGAGACCGAGCCGGTCGGGTTCCACCCAGTGGTCGTCGCCGGTGCGTCGATCCAGCAACCGGACTCTGCGCAGTACCGTTCCGACCTCGACGCCGTAGGCACCCACGTTCTGCACGGGCGTCGCACCGGCCGATCCGGGGATGCCCGAGAGGCACTCGATGCCGCCGCGTCCCGCGGCGACGGTACGCGCGACGACGTCGTCCCACACGGCGCCGGCGTCGGCGCGCACTGTGGTTTCGGTGAGGTCGATGTCCGTGGTCGCGACGCGGACGACGACCCCGTCGAACCCGGCGTCACCGATCACGAGGTTGGAGCCTCCGGCCAGCACGAGGTTGGGTACGCCTTCGGTGTCGAGGAGCCGCACGACATCGATCAAGGTATCGGTGGTGGCGCACTCGGCAAGGACTCGGGCGGGCCCGCCGAGCCGGAGGGTCGTCAGTGTCGACAGCGGCACCTGCTCGGACATCGCGGCTCCCGCGTCGGCGAGCCGGGCCCTGATACGTGGATCAAGCACCAGCAAACGGTAGCGTGCCCGGTATGGGCAGCCCTATCGACCACTCGGCGCACTACTCGTTTCCACCCGTGAAGGTGCACGCGGCGTTCGTCGACCCTCAGTACTGGCATCATCGACTCGCCGAGATCGGCGGACCCGCGGCCACGGTGGAAGACATCACACCGGGTCCCGGCACGATCGACCTGCACATGACGCAGGCCATTCCCGCGGAGCATCTGCCGAGCATCGTTACGAGCATCCGGCCCGGCGATCTCGTCATCCACCGGCACGAAAGCTGGGGAGCACTCGACGGCGACCGTGCAATGGGCAGGTTTTCCGCGCGCGTCGACGGGATGCCGGGCAAGGCGGAGGGAGCGCTCGGTCTCGCGCCGGACGCCGGTGGCTCGTTCGTGGTGATCGAGGGTGACGTCGAGGTGAAGATTCCGTTTCTCGGCTCCAAGGTCGAAGGGATGATCGTCGACGAACTCGTCGGCCTGTTCGGCAACGAGCAGGCATTCACGGCGCAGTGGTTGAGCGGGTCCCGGTAGGCGCGAGACCGGCGGCGATTTCCTCCCGTCCGGCTCCGCGCGGTAGCCTGGCCTGTCGTGGCGCGCCGTATCGAGTACTCCGCCCGCTTCCCATACCCTGCGGAGCGGGTGTATGCAGCGCTGTCCGACCCCGCTCACTGGGATGCCCGGATGGCGGAGATGCGCAAGTACTCGGAGAACCACGTCAAGGATCTCTCCGTCACCGAGCACGGCATCTATCTGGTGTTGCACCACGTCATCCCGCGTTCGGCTCTGCCGGATATCGCACAGACGGTGATCAAGAAAGACATGGTGATCACGCGTAAGGAGTCGTACGGGCCGTTCGCCGATCGGGCGACCGGCCGGTACGAGGCGTCGATTCCGGCCGGCCCCGGCAGCCTCACCGGCAAGATGGAGCTGTTCACGAGCGAGGACGGGTCTACTCTGCGCACGGCGTCGGAGGCGAGGGTCCACCTGCCGTTCGTGGGCGGCAAGCTCGAAGAACTTATTCTCACCAATCTGCTCGACGTGTTCCGCACCGAAGCGGCGATCACCGCCGACTGGCTCGCGCGACAGTAGCCCGGGGGTGCGCGACAAGCACCCGGTCGGTGTCATCACCCGTGGCACCACCGGGGTCAATCGATTGCGGCGTAGTGACCGCTGGGCGGTGCACAGTGCCGATGTGGCACGTGCCCTGACCGATGCCGTCGACCCGCTCGTCGTCGACCTCGGTTACGGCGCGATGCCGGTGACCACCCTCGAATTGGCCGCTCGGCTGCGTACGGTGCGTACGGATCTGCGGATGGTCGGTCTCGAGATCGATCCGGAGCGGGTGGTGCCCGACCGGGACGGGGTCGTGTTCGCCCGTGGCGGTTTCGAGCTGGCCGGTTTACGTCCGGTTCTCATCCGGGCTTTCAACGTGCTGCGGCAGTACCCGGAGGAGGCCGTGCCGGCGGCGTGGGAGCGGTTGCGCGGCGGTCTGGCGGCGGGTGGGTTGCTGATCGACGGCACGTGCGACGAGCTGGGCCGGCGCTGCGCGTGGGTGCTGCTCGACGAGCACGGTCCACGCAGCCTGACGTTGGCGTGGAACCCGTTTCACGTCGATGTTCCGTCCGATCTCGCCGAGCGCCTACCGAAGGCCCTGATCCACCGCAATGTTCCGGGCGAACGGATCCACGACCTGCTGCGGACGGCGGACCGGGCGTGGGCGATGTCGGCGCCGCACGCGGCCTTCGGTCCCCGTGTGCGGTGGCGGGTCACACTCGATCTGTTGCGCGCCCATGGGGTGCCCGTCCAGCAACAGCGACGCCGCATGCGCGACTGTGTGCTCACCGTTCCGTGGAGCGCCGTCGAACCCCGGTGAGTAGACCCTGGGAAGATCAATCGGCCGCGAGCAGCGCCAGTTCGATGCGGTCGGCGACCGCGGCGGGCTGATTCACAACCGCGGCGTGCAACTGTTCGGGGTCGACACGGCCGAGCGCGAGGGCGTCGCCGACCAGTTCGTCGAGCACCTCCTGCGACACACCACCGGCCGCGAGGTCGACGGCGGTGCGCGCAGGTGTGGTGATGCGGAAGCACCCCACCATTTCGGAGTCTCCGGCCGAGAGGGTCCGGTGGTGGAGGGCGAGCCGGTTGCTGGGCACTGTGCGCTGATCGACGGTCGACAGGTGCAGGAATCTCGGTTGCAGATGCCCCATGCCGTGCAGGTCGGCGGCGCTCTGATGCGACACGACCGCGGTGCCTTCGTACCACGCGCACCACTGTGCGAGCTCGTCGAATTTCGTCACCGGGCTGTCGCTGAGCCGGAAGAGGTCGTGCTCGACACGTACCCACAGGCCCGCTTCGATCCGGGCGGCGAAATCGTCGGCGGGCACACCGTGCCCGATCGCTTGGCGAGCAGTGAAGAATCCGGCCTGCGTGGCGGCGAGACGCCGCAGCAGCCCGTCGGCATCCGCCTGCCCGGATGCGTCGTACCCGGAATCCGTCCAGCCTGTCATGACGCCAACAGTACCGAATCGGTGTGTCATACCTCACATAATTGAGGTAGTTGATATGTCGCGCTCAGAGCTTCCTCAGGGTTCTCGGGAACAATCGCACATATGACGCAACGGAAGCGCAGTCCTCTCGTCACGATCGCCGTTCTCCTCGTCGCCGCACTTGTCGCCGTTCTCGTCGGCGCGGAGGTGTACGCCCGCAACCGGGCGACCACCTGCCTGGCCCAATCGTTCGAAAGCGAACTCGGTACCGGGGTCGATGTCGACCTCAGCTGGAAGCCCGTGTTGCTCCAGTTGCTCGACAAGCAGGTGCCGTCGGTGGTCCTCGACAGCGACGACACCGCCTTCGGTCCGGCCCAGCAGATGCAGGTGCACGCGTCGGTTCACGATGTCGATCTGCGCGACTCCGCGGAAGGCGCCGGCACGATCGGCAGTTCGAGCGCCGAGGTCGAGTGGCCCACGAGCGGCATTCTCGCGACCGTACAGAACCAGCCGGTGGGAAGTCTGGTCACCGACGTGACCGCAGACGAGGCCGCGGGAACGCTGAAGTTCACCGTCGGCGGCAACGGTCTGGCCGAGTTCACCGCGCGGCCGGTGGTGACCGACGGCCTGATCACGGTCGAGACCACGGACGCCACGATCCTGGGCATCGGCCTGCCCACTGCCCTCGTCGACGGGGTCGTGCAGATTCTCACGGCCGGGCTGCAGCAGTACCCGCTCGGGATGCAGGCCACCTCCGTCGATGTCACCGACTCGAGCGTGCAGCTGACGCTCGAGGGCGGCCGCTTCGTGCTGCCGGAGGCTCCGGAGGGCCAGGTGCAACAGCAGCAGCAGTCTTCCTGCAGCCTGATCGGCTAGCGGCCGGCGCTCACCGCGGTAGCCCGTCGAGTACAGCCCGGGTGCCGGACAACCCGAGGCGGGTCGCGCCGGCCTCGATCATCGCCACCGCGGCCTCCGCGGTGCGGATTCCGCCGCTGGCCTTGACGCCGAGTCGCCCTCCCACGGTGCCGGCCATCAACTTCACCGCGTGTTCCGACGCGCCGCCGGAGGGATGGAAACCGGTGGAGGTCTTGACGAAGTCGGCCCCGGCCTGCTCTGCGGCACGACACACCTCGACGATCGCATCGTCGGACAGCGCCGCGGATTCGAGGATCACTTTCAGCACCGGATCGAATCCGATGGCCTCACGCACCGTGAGGATGTCGGCGAGTACGGCGTTGTAGTCGCCCGAGACCGCGGCGCCGACGTCGATCACCATGTCGATCTCGCGCGCGCCCTGGTCGACGGCAAGACGGGCTTCGGCGCCCTTGATCAGGGAGTGATGCTTGCCGGACGGGAACCCGACCACGGTCGCCACCAGCACCCCCTCGGCACGCACCGGCAACATCGAGGGAGAGACACAGATGGCGTAGACGCCGAGGTCACGTGCCTCGTCGACCAGGCCACGCACGTCCGTGGAGGTCGCCTCGGGTTTGAGGAGGGTGTGGTCGACCATCGCAGCGACGTGAGCGCGGGTGAGTGCGGTGTCCGGCATGACGTCAGCTTTCCATACCGGAAATCAGGTTGTCCGTGCCACGAGTGCACGACCAGACTGCAACTGTGCTGATTCGCCGGGAACACCCGTCCGACCACGACGCGATCGCCGAGGTGCATCGCGCGGCGTTCGCATCCGTCGCTCCACCCGGGCGCGGACCTGTCGAGCCCGGACTGGTCGACGCGTTGCGCGCGGGATCGGGCGGGGCGGGAGCGAGCACAGCCTCGGCGTGGCTGCCACCGCTCTCGCTCGTCGCCGAGAACTCCTCCGGCTCGGTCGTAGGTCACGTGTGTGCGAGCCGAGCCGATCTGTCCGGTGAGCCGGTACTGGCACTGGGGCCGATCGGGGTGGTGCCCGACCGGTGGCGCACCGGCATCGGGTCTGCGTTGATGCATGCAGTGCTCGGGGCAGCCGATGCGCTCGACGAATCCGTGATCGTTCTGCTCGGCCATCTCGGGTATTACCCGCGATTCGGATTCGTTCCCGCTGCCGAACTCGGCATCACCGTGGACGTGCCCGAGTGGGGGTCGCATCTCCAGGCCCGCGCCCTCACCGCGTACCGCCCCGACCTGAGAGGCGAGTTCCGTTATGCCGCACCGTTCTACGAGATCCCGTAGGGTCGAGCCATGCCCGACGACACGTCCGAGCTCGCGCGCACGTTCGACGAGGTGAGCGGCGACTTCGATGCGCTCACGCCCACGGTGTGGGGGCCCGCGGGTCAGGCACTGGTCTTCCAGCTCGGTGTGCGTCCCGACGACCGCGTGCTCGACGCCTGCTGCGGCACGGGCGCGTCCGCGTTACCGGCCGCAGCCGCGGTCGGTCCGAACGGACGGGTACACGGCGTGGACGTCGCCGGAAATCTGCTCGAATGCGGCCGCCTCGTCGCGGAGCAACGCGCCCTGAAGAACATCGACTTCGTTTGTGCCGACGTCACCACGTGGGAGCCCCCGTCGGACGTGCCTGCCGCCGGGTACGACGCCCTGGCGATCTCCTACGGTGTGTTCTTCCTCCCCCACATGGACAGTGCGTTCGCTCGCCTCGTAGGACTCGTCCGGAACGGAGGTCGTGTGGGTGTCACGGTGTGGCGGGCGGATGGAATCGACCGGTTCACCGAACTCGCATTCGATGTCGCGTCCAGACACTCCCCCCGTCTCGCCGACGGGCAGCACGCAGGCAAGGACAGCCCGTGGCGCGCCATCAGCACTCCGCCCACGCTCGAAGCGTGGCTCGCCGCCGCCGGCACCCATTCCGTCGAGGTCCGCACGCTGTCGAACCTGTTACCGGCGACCGCCGAACTGTGCTGGAACTTCGTGATGGCTACCGGACTGCGCGCGCTGTTGTCAGGGCTCGACGCCGAGGGCATCGACGCGGTGCGGCGCGACATCGCCGACGAAATCACGGCCCGGAGCATCCACACGATCGACGCGACCACTCTCGTCGGCACTGCGACGGTGCGTCGACCACCGGCAACCGTCTGATCCACGCCGTCCCGACCGGAAGCGTGGGGTGTGCCGGTACCTGACACAATCGGGCCTATGACGCTCGCTACCTCCGCCGATGATCGCCGCTACGTTCTGACCCTCGGATGCCCGGACAGCACGGGTATCGTCGCCCGGATCTCGACGTTCCTGGCGGAGGTGGGCGGTTCGATCGTCGAGGCCGCGTACCACGCAGACCAGGACAGTGGCTGGTTCTTCACTCGCCAGGCGGTGCGGGCGTCGTCGATTCCGTCCGGGATCGAAGAACTACGCGAGAAGTTCTCGGTGGTCGCGAAGGATCTCGGTCCCGAAACCGAGTGGCGTCTCGCCGACACCGGACGGCGCAAGCGGGTGGTGCTGCTCGTCAGCAAGGAGGCGCACTGCCTGCACGACCTCCTCGGCCGTGTCGCGGCCGGCGAACTCGAGGCCGACGTGTGTGCCGTCATCGGCAACCATCGCGGACTCGAGCCGGTCGCGCGTCGGCACGGAATCGACTACCACTACGTGTCTTTCCCGAAGGACCCCGCCGAACGCGGCCCGGCCTTCGAGCAGGTTCGCAAGCTCGTCGACGCGCACGACCCGCACGCGGTGGTGCTGGCCCGCTTCATGCAGATCCTGCCGCCGGAACTGTGCAACCACTGGGCGGGCCGCGCGATCAACATCCACCACAGCTTCCTGCCGTCGTTCATCGGCGCACGCCCCTACCATCAGGCATTCACGCGCGGCGTGAAATTGATCGGCGCGACCTGCCACTACGTGACCCCCGATCTGGACGAGGGCCCCATCATCGAGCAGGACGTCATCCGCGTCAGTCACAACGACAGCGTGAGCGACATGGTGCGGCAGGGCCGGGACGTGGAGAAGATCGTCCTTTCACGGGGTCTGCGCTGGCATCTCGAGGATCGTGTCCTCGTACACGGCAGCAAGACCGTGGTGTTCAGCTGACCCGGCGTCCGGCCGACCGGCTCCTCAGCCGGCCTTGCTGTGGGCGGGTGCGTCCGCACCTTCGAGAAGGTGCCGCAGTTCGTCGTTGACCCGGTCGATCGCCTCGACCGAACTCATGTGCCCGACCCCCTCGAGCACCACGAGGCGTTCGAGGTTCCCGGCATCTTCGAGGCCTGCGGCGAGGCGATGCGCATGTACGGGTGGGGTGAGCCTGTCCGCGGTACCGACGAGCACCGTGGTCGGCACCGTGAGATTGGCGAGGCCCTCGCGAATGTCGATGGCGCTCAGCGCGGCTCCCCATCCACCTCGGGTGCGGGGCGGGCAACCGAGCACGATCTTCTCGCAGAACGCGACTTCCTCCGTGGTCGCCGACGGGGACAGTGCGATGTACCGCAGGGCGCGGGTCGTCACCCGCGACGGCGCCAGCGGCACGGTCGCGCCCATGAGCGGCCGGGCCACCGGCACCGGGACTCTCGGGAATCGCTGCGGTAACGGGATCACCGCCGAATGGGCGACGAGGCTGTCGGTGCCGGTGCTCGCCAGCAGCACTCCGGCCACCTTCTCGTTCACCTGCTCGGGATACTTCTCGGCCCACGCGATGATGCTCATGCCGCCCATGCTGTGTCCGGCCAGCACTGCCCTGCGTCCGGCGGGCACCGTCGCGTCGAGGACGGCTGCGAGGTCGTCGGCGAGGACGTCGGCTCCCAGTTTCCGGGAACCCGCATCGCTGTCGCCGTGCCCGCGCTGGTCGTATACGACGACGCGGTAGTCGTCCGCGAAGGCGTTGATCTGCGGGGTCCAGTACGCGGCGCTGCAGGTCCAGCCGTGGCTGAACACGAGTGGCGGCGCGTCGGGGTCTCCGTATGCCCGGACGTGAAGTTTCGCTCCGTCGCCGGCGGTGATTTCGATGGTTTCGGCCTCGGCCGCAGGCTCGGTGAGCAGTTCGTGAGGTGCCGCGCCTTTCGTGTGTACGACGGTGCGGCGCCGCCGCCGGCGGCTCGCGGCCACGCCGATCGCCGCGCCTACGAGGACGATCACCCCGACTACGAGCAAGGACGTTCTACCGGACGGCTTCTTCACGATTCGTGTTCTCCTGTGACCTTCGTGTTCGGATATGCGGCACCGGCGGCACCGCCCTGCGCGCGACCGACCGCGTGCAAACGACTAGAGGACATGCGCCTTGCGGAGCAGCAGCGTCGACGGCCCGCCGATGAGGCCCACTTCGTCGAGAAATTCGACGGTCCGCCGCGATCCCCGGCGCAACCTGTCGTGGTAGTGCGTGTTGGCGCGGGCAGCGGCCTTCGCCTCGGCGACATCGAGTCCGGCCGCCTCGTATACCCGGTCGTTGACGAGGCTCGTGACGACGAAGTATGCGCTGACGCCGAGATGCAGACGGACCCACGCGCGCTGCAGTCGCGATGCGTGGCGTGCTCGGCGTGCGGTTTCCTCCCTGGCGTAGCGGATGTGACGCGACTCCTCCACGACGTGGATGTGGCTGACGGTGCGGGTGATGGGCTGGACACGCTCATCGCGCATGAAGTCGCGCTGCATCATGTCGAGGATTTCCTCGGCGA
This sequence comes from Rhodococcus chondri, assembly GCF_036327435.1. Lineage (NCBI taxonomy): Bacteria > Bacillati > Actinomycetota > Actinomycetes > Mycobacteriales > Nocardiaceae > Rhodococcus > Rhodococcus chondri. The sequence goes on from NZ_JAUZMZ010000031.1 coordinate 31,103, forward strand.
ACAGTGTGCCGCCGAATGCGAGAGCGCCGCCGGCCACCGCCTTGAACAGGCGTCCGCTTTCCCGGATCCAGCGCTTGGGCCGGTAGGAGGGGATCCCGAAGTGTTGCGCCGACCGCGCGAACATCGTGGAGTGGCGGCATTCGTCGGCGATCTCGGTCAGTCCGAATTGGACGTAGGGTGTCGACGGATCGTGCTGGTAGAGCTCTCGGACGAGCATCTGCATCAGGATCAGCTCGAACCAGATCCCGGTGCCGGCGATGCTGGCAGCCTCGTGCTTGGTGAGGGTGATCCGCTGGTCCTCCGACATGCGTTCCCACAGTTCGGTGCCGTAGAGACTGCACCATTCGGGGGTCATGCCGTACTTGTCGGCCGGGATGGGAGCAGCCCAGTCGATTTCGAACAGCGGATCGTAGGACCTACGTGCTGCGGAGTCGAGCAGTCGCTGCGCGGCGTCCTGCCGGTCGTCCTGCACGCCCTCACGGGGAGCGGGACTCTCGGTGCGGTTGGTACGGGTGAGCGTCATGGCCGATCACCTCGATTCGGAAATTACCCGTTACCCGAAGTGTCATTATCTGGATCACACTTGTCAAGTGTGTCGTCGCCACGGCGCCGCCGCCGGCCGCCTCACCAGCGGGGTCGCTGCACCTCCTCGACGCGCGGCCGTACGTCCACGAGATACACACAGACCGCTACGACCGCAATGATGCCCAGGAGACCCACCGCGCCGAGCAGCAGCAGCACCAGCAGCGCCGCCACGAGGATGCCGAGCCAGACCGGCTTGGTGAGCTTGTCCACTGCAGGAAATGCCTCTGCAGGCTGGCGGACCGCATGGAACAGCGCGAACCCGGCTCCGGCGATCGCCACGATCTGCAGAGCAAGGATGATCAATCCGGCGAGAGAATCGACATTCGTCACTGCACCAGTCTACGAGAATCGACTCCCGCGCAAAGTTGCGCGGGAGTCGATTGCTGCGGGAGGCCCCGCCGTGCTCGAATCGTGCGAGCGCTGTCAGCTGTCGGTGGACTTGCGCGGCGTCGCCGGCGTCGCCTTCTTGGCCGGAGCCTTCTTCGCCGGAGTCTTCGCCGGTGTCTTGGCCGCGGGGGCAGCCTTCTTGGCCGGAGCGTTCGCGGGAGCCGGCTGCGCAGGGGCCGATGCGGACGGAGCCTTCACAGATTCGACCTTGTCGGTTGCATCCGCTGCAGCCTTCTCGACGTCGGACTTCGCAGCCTCGACGCGCGTGGCGGCCTGCTCACCTGCATCGTCGGCCTGTTCACCGAGTTCACGGACTCGCTGTGCGGCCTTGTCGCCGGCGTCGCTGATGCTTGCGCCGGTTTCCTCCGCGGTTTCGGAGATGCGGCCCGCGGCACGACCCGCGAACTTCGCGGCCTGCTCGCCGACGGCGCGGGTCTGCCGAGCGACAGTGCCGAGCGCATCCTCGGTGAGATCGACGGCGTCGCCGAAGACTGCCTCGGCGCGGCCGATGCCCTCTTCGACGGCGGGCTGCTTACGCAGGCGCTCGATGGTTTCCTCGCCACGTTCGGCGAGTGCGGTGTAGAGGTCGGAAGCCACCTTGAGGTAGGCCTCGGCCACCTTCCGCAGTTCTTCGGCGCTGAACTTCTCCCGGAGTTCCGCGAGCTCCTCGGGCAGTTCCGCCGGCAGGTCGGCAAGCCGCTCGCGGAGAGTTTCGACGCTTTCGGTCACGTCGGCCGGCAGGGCGACAAAGCGCTCGCGCGCGGTTTCCACGCGTTCGGTGACGTCGGTCTGGGTGGCCTCGGCGCGCTGTCGCGCCTTGGCAACCACGTCGGCGACGGCCTGTACAACAGCGTCACCGGCGCCGACGGCCGCGTACAGCGAGGTTCGGAGGGCAGCATTCGGATCGGTCATGTCAGTTCTCCTCGTCGAAGTTGGTGTCTTGCCGGGAGTCGGCGTCGTGCTGACGATCGGCACGATCCCCGAGCGCCGGTTCGTTTCGGACAGCTTCGTTCTCGCGACAGAACGAGTCGTAGATGTCGAGCAGAACCTGCTTTTGCCGCTCGGTGATCACAGTGTCGGCGAGCAGGGCATCGCGCGCTGCGCTTTGCGGCCGCTGCTCGAGAATTCCGGCCCGCACGTAGAGCACCTCGGCGGACATCCGGAGTCCTTTGGCGATCTGTGCGAGCACTTCGGCCGACGGCTTACGGAGGCCCCGTTCGATCTGGCTCAGGTACGGATTGCTGACACCTGCCAGTTGCGACAGTTGCCGCAGCGACACCTGCGCGGCCTCTCGCTGCGAGCGAATGAAGCTGCCGATGTCCTGAGCCGCGGAGTTCACCACACGTGCGGCGAGATCTCCGGGCCCCGCGTCGTGCCCGGTCGTTTCCGGCTTCTCGGCCGGAAGACTCGGATCTGGGTTCGTGGACACGCCTTCAAGCGTACGCGCGAGTGCTAGCTACAGCAAGCACTTAGCTAGCGAGTGAGTGGACTCACGCGAACAGAAGCTCGGAGAACGTGTAGATGGCCAGTCCGGCCAGCGATCCCACCACGGTGCCGTTGATTCGGATGAACTGCAGATCCCGTCCGACGGCCAGCTCGATCTTGCGACTCGCCTCCTCTGCGTCCCACCGCTCGACGGTCTCGCGAATCACCGAGGTGATCTCGTCCGCATAGTTCGCAGCGATGAAACGTACGCCGTCGAGGAGCCAGCCGTCGAGCCTGGCGCGCAGTTCGCGGTCCTCCCGCATCCGGATTCCGAAGTGCATGACGTTCTCGGCCACCTTCGCCCGAAGAGTGCTGTTCGGATCGTCCACCGAGTCGAGGATCATCCGCTTCGCGGTGCGCCACGTGGCCGCCGCGAGTTGAGTGACTTCGTCACGACCCATGATCTCGGCCTTGACCTTCTCTGCCTTCGCGATCGTCACCGGGTCGTGCTGGAGGTCGCGCGCGTAATCGGCGATGAACTTGTTGGCGGCGAGCCGCACCTCGTGGTCCGGGTTCGAACGCACTTTCCACGTGAACTCGACGAGCTCGCGGTGGATCTTCTCGCCGAGCATCTGGTCGACGAATTTCGGCGACCACGACGGCGAGTCGCGCATGATGATCCGGTCGATCGTTTCCTGGCTTCCCAGCGCCCATTGGTGCGCGCGCTCGGCGAGCATGTCGATCAGGGGGAGATGGCGGTTCTCGTCGATGAGTTCGGCGAGCACCCGGCCGATCGGGGGACCCCATTCCGGTTCCGCGATCCGCTTCACGATCGTGTTGTCGATGACCTGCTGGATGTCTTCCTCACGCAGGACGTTCACGACGCCCCGCAGGATCGTCGAGGTCTCCTTCGCGACCCGTGCGGCGTGTCGCGGCTCGGCCATCCACGTGCCCAGGCGCAGCGGAATCTGCGCGGATTCGACCTTGGCGGAGACCACGTCGGGAGCGAGGAAGTTGGTGCCGACGAACGAGCTCAGGCTCGCACCGAGCTGATCTTTCTTCCGTTTGATGATCGCCGTGTGCGGCACCGGGATGCCCATCGGATGACGGAACAGCGCGGTCACGGCGAACCAGTCCGCGAGGGCACCGACCATGCCGGCCTCCGACGCGGCCCGCACGTACCCGACCCACGCTCCCGCGCCCTGCGACTCCTGCCAACGGCAGAACAGATAGATGATGGCCGCTACGACCAGGAAACCGGTGGCAAGCGTCTTCATTCGACGAAGGTCCCGGCGCTTGACGTCGTCGTCGATACTCATGAACTGCACTCGACCCATTGTGCCGAAAGTTGATCCGCCCGGTCGGAACTCGGGAGGAGACGATCGGTCGGCAGTGACCTGGGCCGGGGACACTCGGCAGCGAGACAACGCTCACCGTAGACTGAGCCGACGATCGACCCCGAACGGATGTGTGCCACCCAGTGTCCAGCAACAGTCTGCCCGAGACGACCTCCCCGCCCGCTGCCGCCGCAGCGCCGACCGCAGTCACCAAACAGGATGGTCGCAAGCGGAGGTGGCACGAGCACAAGATCGCGAGACGCGAAGAACTCGTCGACGGCACGATCACCGCGATCCGGACCCGCGGCCACGACATCGGCATGGACGAGATCGCCGCGGAGATCGGCGTCTCGAAGACCGTGCTGTACCGGTACTTCACCGACAAGAACGATCTGACGACCGCGACGATGATGCGGTACGTCGAGAAGATCCTGGCACCGCGGATCTATGCAGCGGTCGCGGAGGATCTCGGCGAATACGAGCTGACACGGGTTGCGATTTCCGCCTACGTCGAGACCGTCGCCGAGGATCCCGAGGTGTACCTCTACGTCATGACGAACAGCGCGTCGGCGAACCGTGACGTGGTCGCCGATTCCGAGCGGATGATCGCGGAACTGGTCGCCACCGTTCTCGGCGAACGTCTGCGCCTGCTCGAAATGGATTCCGGGGGTTCGGTGCCGTGGGCGTACGGCATCGTCGGCGCGATCCAGCTGGCGACGCACTGGTGGATCTCGAACAAATCGATGACGGCCGAGGATCTCATCGATTACCTGACGATGATGGTGTGGGGCGGAATAACCGGGATCGCGGGAGCCGCCGGCTCGCCGGGCAGGTTCAGGTCGCAGCCCCATCCTCTTCTTGCGGAGAACGCTCGGCCATAGTTTCCGTAACCTACAGTTACGTGTAATCTCGGAGCATGCCCGAGGACGTAGAGACATCGCCCGGACCCGACGATGAGGCTGGCGGATATCGCGGCCCGGCCGAGATCACGGTGCACGGCACCACCGCGACGATCGACATCGAACTGTCCGGCCGGTTCGACCCGATACGTGGCCGCCACCTGTGGCGCGGCAGGCTCCGCAAGCTGAACGTCGCCCTCCCGTCCGGCACTTCGTTGACTCCGGGTACCGAACTGACAATCGCGGTGCCCCGTCCGGACGGGACCGGCCCGGTGTCCGCGACCGCGCGGATCAGCGAGATCGACCTGTGGGGCAGCCATATGGTGGACGGCACCTCGCCACCGCCCTACGAAACGCTGACCCCCTGATCCCTTGCCACAGCCGCCGGGCCATCGATTATCGGATCCGAGGTCCCCTCCCTGTGGCACGCTCGTTGCCATGGACGACGACACGACCGACGCGATGCCGTGGCACACGCCGGTGATCGAGGCCCTGCGCGCCGGAGACCACAACCGTGTCGCGGATCTCGACGCGAACGGCACACCGGGTTTCGACGGCGACAAGGCGCTCGGCGAACGGTTGCTCGAGGAACGCGGCGGGGTGCTGTCGGATCTGCAGGAAATGCTCTACGCCTGTGGCCGGACCGGGGACAATCGGGCGGTTCTACTGATCCTGCAGGGCATGGATACCGCCGGCAAGGGCGGAATGGTGCGGCACGTGGTCGGCCACGTCGATCCTCAGGGCGTCGATCACGCCGCGTTCGGTGTGCCGAGCCCCGAAGAGAAACGACACCATTTCCTGTGGCGCATCGCCAAGGCACTTCCGCGCGGCGGGCAACTCGGCGTCTTCGACCGCTCCCATTACGAGGACGTCCTTGTCGCGCGGGTCCGCAATCTCGTACCGGAAAGTGTGTGGAGCAAACGCTACGACGAGATCAACCAGTTCGAGCACGAAATCGTCGGCACGGGGACGGTCCTGGTCAAGGTCGCGATGTTCGTCTCGCTCGACGAGCAGAAGAAGCGGTTGCGCGAGCGACTCGAACGCCGCGACAAGCATTGGAAATACAATCCGAACGATGTGTCCGAGCGCCCACTGTGGCCCGCCTACCAGGACGCCTACCAGGACATGCTGGACAAGACCAGCACCGACTACGCACCGTGGTACGTCGTGCCGTGCGATCGCAAGTGGTACAGCCGCATCGCCGTGACCGAACTCCTCATCGAGGCGCTCGAGGGTCTCGATCTCGATTGGCCGGCGCCCACCTTCGATATCGAGGTGGAGAAACGACGACTGGCCGAATCCTGAGAGGATCCGGCCCGTCGAGCGCCTGATCAGAAGAGGTGAGGCGTGTCCATATGCCTCTTGTGATCGCGATGGATGGTCGTGACGACCATCCCTACGGCGATTGCGACGGCCGCCACGACCGCCAAACCGCCGAGGAGGGCGTATCCCGAATTCCCGGAGCCGGCAGCGAACAGTGTCATGGCGAGGGTGGCGATTGCGACCAGCGCCAATGTGTATCCGGACCAGGCGGCGAAGAGGTTGAGCTTCATAGCCGTTCTCCTTCCCCGAAGACAACGTCGTTCGGTGATGCCGACGGTACCGTCAAGTGGCGCAGGTCACAAGGTGGCCGTCAGGCAGCGCGAAACCGGGTCTTCCTGCAGCGTCACGGTCCCGGCGCGACGGGCGGCAGGACCGTGAACCGGGCCGTCAGGAATTCACC